>JAUHXN010000047.1 GCA_030426865.1 bacterium
ATATTTCAGACCTTTATTCTGAAACATTTCCAATGGAATATATAGGTTTAAAAAAACATATTCCTGAATCAATGAAATCCAAATTTATGGGAATGGCTATTTGGAAATATTTTGGCTTAATAATATATATAATATTAGCGTTAATTGCCTATAAAATAGTTAGTTGGGTTATAGGATATTTTCTTATACGAATTCTCAAAAAAGCGCTCAATAATTCCCCAGTTATTGATAAATATGTAGATCCTATATCTCATCCGATTAGCTTTTTAATAGTTATTTCATTTTTATCAGCTTTTTTACCATTATTAGAAATTCCGATTCAGATAAATGTTTGGGTTGCTAATATAGTTAAAGCCCTCTTCCCTATTACCATAACCCTTATTGTATATCGTTCATCTGACTTAATAGCAGATTTCTATTCTATTTTAGCTTCTAGAACTGAAACCACAGTTGATGATCAACTTATCCCACTTGTTAGAAAAGTAATAAAAATAATTATTGTAATTCTTGGGCTACTTTACGTTTTATCAGTACTTGGTGTTGAGATAACACCACTACTCGCTGGTGCGTCAGTAGGTGGTTTGGCGTTAGCACTTGCAGCACAAGATACATTAAAGAATTTTTTCGGTTCGATTACAATCTATACAGACTCACCATTTGAAGTTGGAGATTGGATTGTATTTGATGGAGGTGAAGGTGTAGTTGAGGAAATTAGAGTTCGTTCAACTAGAATACGTACATTCCATAATTCAGTAATATCTGTTCCTAATGGAATTCTTGCTGATTTAAAAATTGATAATATGGGAAGAAGACGCTTTAGAAGATTTAGAACTCAAATAGGATTAACTTATGATACGCCTCCTGATCTGATTGATGCTTATATAACCGGTTTAAGAGCTATTGTGAAAGAACATCCTAAAACTAAAAATGATCCTTATGAAATAAGTCTCAATGATTTTGGCTCAAGCTCGTTGAACATATTAGTTTATATTTTCTTTGAGGTAGACAATTGGTCTCAAGAATTAAAAGCAAGACAAGAATTCATGCTTGAATCTATACGTTTAGCAAAAGAGCTAAATGTAAGGTTTGCATTTCCAACAACTACTTTGCATGTTGAAGAATTACCTGGATCAGAATCCTTAACGCCTAAGTATGAGGAAGATAGAGATACATTTTTTAACAAAGCAACAGCCTTTGTCTCAGGTAGAAAGAATAAATATAAAGATGAGTTTAAATAAATGAAGTTAATAATACAAAGAGTTTCAGAAGCTAGTGTAAGAGTTAATGAAAATATTGTTGGATCTATTAATTATGGATTATTAGTATTATTTGGAGCAAAAGAATCAGATAGTGAAATTGAGATTAACTGGTTAGTAAATAAGTTAATAAACCTGCGAATATTCAATGATAAAGAAGGTAAAATGAATCTCTCAGTATCTGATACCGGTGGAGATATTCTAATTGTCCCGAACTTTACTCTTTATGCTGATTGTAAAAAGGGATTCAGACCTAGTTTTATAAATGCAGCAAAACCTGATATTTCTGAGCCATTATTTAATAAATTTGTAATAAGATTAAAGTCAGAATCTAATTTAAAAATAGAAACTGGATTATTTGGAGCTGATATGAAAGTATCAATGATAAATGATGGACCAGTTACAATCGAGATTGAAAAATGAGTGAATACATATTAGTTGGTGTTATAGTTAAAACGAAAGGCTTTAAAGGCGAAATGATAGTAATTGATATACCAACTGCTATTGAAAATGTAAGAAGTGATATTGATGTTAAAATCGGTTACTCCGAGCAATTTGCAAAAAAATTCCGTTTAACTAACTTTAAACGTTATCAAAAGAACGCCAATTTAAAACTTAAAGAGATTACTAGCGATGCAGAGGCTAATTTACTAAGAGAACATGGTTTATTTGTTTTGAAATCTGATATAAATCGAAAAAAGAACACATATATTGATCATGAATTAGCTGGGTGTAAAGTTTATAATATTATAAATAAAGAACTATTAGGTGAAATTGTAGATGTTATGGAATTGCCTGCAAATGATGTATGGGTAATGAGAACAGAATCTGCAGAAATACCTTTACCTGTAATTGATGATGTAATAAAATCTGTTGATATTGATAATAAAGAAATAATGATAGAGCTAATGGATGGATTAATGGATTTGGAAATGTAATATGTGTGCTTTACGTATAGATTTTTTATCAGCTCTTCCTGACTCATTTGATTCTGTTCTTAATACTGGAATACTGAGAATAGCTCAAGAAAAGAAATTGGTTGAGTTTCACATACACAATTTACATGACTATTCAGACAATAAGTTTGGTCATATTGATGATACTCCATATGGAGGAGGGGCGGGCATGTTAATCAAATGCCAACCTGTATTTGATTGTGTTAACAAGCTTAAAAGTGAAAGAGATTATGATGAAGTAATTTTCGTTACACCAGAAGGGCAAGAATTCGACCAAAGTCTGGCTAATGAACTATCCTTAAAAGGAAGTATTATTATATTATCAGGTAGATACAAAGGAATTGATCAAAGAATTAGAGATAGACTAGTTACGAAAGAAATTTCTATCGGTGATTTCGTTTTATCGGGCGGTGAGCTGCCTTCATTAGTAATTGCTGATGCCGTAACAAGGTTAATACCAGGAGCAATAGGTGATAGCGAGAGTGCACTTACAGATTCACATATGGATGGGTTACTAGAAGCACCTCAATATACTCGTCCTTCAGAGTATAATGGAATGAAAGTTCCAGATGTACTTACGAGTGGTAACCATAAACTTATAAAGGAATGGCAAGAATCTAAATCAAAAGAAAAAACTGAAATACTTCGTCCAGATTTACTAAAATAGTATATATTTGTAAACAGTTTTTGCAATATTCAGAATTAAGAATTAATTTTGTAATCTTAATATTTTATGGTGCCGTGGCCGAGTGGTTAGGCAGAGGTCTGCAAAACCTTGTACGGCGGTTCGAATCCGTTCGGCACCTCAAAAAAAACTTATTTAAAAAGGTGTAATTGTGGCAGATACTACAGACTTATACAAAGGCGGTTACATGCGTTATGAAGGCAATATTTGCCAAATAACTGATGTAGAGTTTCGTAAACCAGGTAAAGGTGGTGCATTTTACAAAGTTAAAATGCGAGATATCGGTTCTGGTAAACAAAAAGAACATACTTACAACTCTGGTTCAAGTATTGAAATGGTTAGGATTGAAAAAAGACCTTACCAATTCCTTTATATTGAAGGTGAAAACTATGTTTTCATGAGTAATGAGACTTATGAACAAATCCCTTTACATAAAGACATGATTGGTGACCAAATCAAATATCTAAAAGAAAATGAAATCTGTCAACTTGCTTTTGAAGGTGATACTGTGCTTTCAGCTGAAATGCCTCAACACGTAAATCTGAAAGTTACAATGACAGAACCTGGTTTTAAAGGAGACTCTACTAGTAATACACTTAAACCTGCCACTTTAGAGACAGGAGCAGAGATACAGGTTCCATTATTTGTCAATCAAGATGATATGATTAGAGTAGATACAACTACTGATTCTTATATTGAAAGGGTCAAATAATAAAGAAATAACTTTTTTTTTAAGCGTGTTTTTCGTAAAATGCAAAGACACGCTTTTTTTATGTTTTATTTTAAATAACTTATCCGAAGGGAAATTATGGATTTGCAATACTTAAAGAAATTATTAAAAATCTTTGATGATAGTACTGCAGAAGATTTAGAAATCGAAGAGAAAGGTATAAAACTTAAGATTTCAAAGAACAAAGAAGATAAGGTTAATGGAAATGTTCCAATAATTAATTTATCTGGTGCATTACCATCAAATCAAAACTATCAACCACAACATCAGCATGTACAACCTACAACTACTCCATCTCAACCATCAGCGCCAGCTGAAACTAAAGTTGAAACGACAGTAGGATTACACGAAATTAAAGCTCCTATGGTAGGTACTTATTATGCTGCACCTTCTCCTGATTCCGAAGATTTTGTTAAAGTCGGTCAGAAGATTAAAAAAGGTCAAACTCTATGTATAGTTGAAGCAATGAAGCTAATGAATGAAATTGAATCTGACATTGATGGTGAAATCGTAAAAATTCTATCTAGTGACACAGAGGCAGTAGAGTACAATCAAGTTTTATTTCACATAAAACCGAATTAAATTAAAAATGATAAAAAAATTATTAATTGCAAACCGAGGCGAAATAGCACTTAGAATAATTCGAGCTTGCAAAGAATTAGGTATCAAAACTGTTGCTGTTTATTCTGAGGCAGATCGGTATTCATTACATACTAAATTTGCTGATGAAGCTGTTTGTATTGGTCCTGCTTCTAGTAAAGAGAGCTATTTACATATCCCATCTATAATTTCTGCGGCAGAAGTAACTAATGCAGACGCTATTCACCCTGGATATGGTTTTCTTTCAGAAAAAGCTGACTTCGTAAATATTTGTAATGAACATGAAATTACATTTGTAGGTCCGAGTGCAGATGCCATTTCACGAATGGGTAATAAATCAGTTGCAAAAGATACTATGAAAGCAGCTGGAGTTCCTGTTGTACCCGGAAGTGATGGGATACTTAAAGGAATAGAAGACGGTAAGAAAGTAGCTTCTAAAATAGGTTATCCAGTACTACTAAAGGCTGTATCTGGTGGTGGTGGAAAAGGTATGCGAATAGTTGAAAATGAAAGTGAGTTTGAGAATGCTTATAAGACAGCATCTAATGAAGCTTCAGTATCATTCAATGACCCGGATTTATACTTAGAAAAACTTGTTATCGGTTCAAGACACATAGAAATACAAATTATGGGTGATAAATTTGGCAATGTTATTCACCTTAATGAAAGAGAATGTTCTATTCAAAGAAGACATCAGAAATTAATAGAAGAAGCTCCCTCCCCTGTTCTCAGTCAAAAGCTAAGAGATGAAATGGGTAAAGTTTCAGTAGAAGGTGGAAAGGCTGTAAATTATGTAGGTCCCGGTACTATTGAATACCTTGTAGATAAAGATATGAATTTTTACTTTATGGAAATGAATACAAGAATTCAAGTAGAACATCCCGTTACTGAAGAATCGTTAGCAATTGATTTGATAAAAGAACAGATACGTGTTGCTAGCGGCTTGAAACTTGAATTAAAGGAAAAGAAACCAATCTATCACAGTATAGAATGTAGGATAAATGCAGAAGACCCGGAACATGGTTTCAGACCTACACCAGGTGAAATAACTAGTTTACATTTCCCAGGAGGTAGAGGTATTAGAGTAGATTCTCACGTTTATCAAGGATATAAAGTGCCTCCATTTTATGATTCTATGATTGCAAAACTTATTACTTTTGCTCCTACAAGAGAAGAAGCAATTGCAAAAATGAGAAGAGCATTAGATGAAATGGTTATTGAAGGTATAAAAACTACTATTCCATTCCATAGATGGATGATGGATAATGAAGACTTTATTTCGGGTAATATCGATACGAAATACTTAGAGCGACACAATTGGATGGAGTTAAGGGACTAGTAGTACTTGATATTTTGAATATTTTTAAAGCCGAATTTTTACAAGATTCGGCTTTTTTTATATTTTTCGTTTACTCATCTTAGTTCTTTATTATTGTGTTAATTCACTAAAATACATATCAGCAAATTAATATTAATAGAGTACCATAAGAATTAATCTTCACAATCCATTAGCTCGCGTCTTTCTTCCATTTCTTCTGCCATATCAATTATTTCAGCTGAAGCAGTTTTTTCGAATGTCCATGGTAATACAGCGTGAGAAAAACATATAAACGATAATTTCAACATTTTAAAACCGAAACTACAGGCCTTACTGAAATGAGTAAAATATGACTCTCCAACATCATTGGGGTGTTCGATAAATTTTGAAATCATAAGAACTTTTTGGTGTTTTGAACAATTGAATATATTAAGGTACGAAAATTTTAGTAAATTCTTTATATTTGTAGAACCAAATTTTTTAAAAAGGAGAAAAGATGAACTTCCCAGACGATTTGAAATACACAGATGACCACGAATGGGTCAGAGTAGAAGGTAACATTGCTACTATCGGTGTTACTGACCATGCTGCTAGTGAATTAGGTGATGTTGTATATGTAGATATAGAAATGGATGGTGCTGTATCAAAAGGTGATACAATTGGTACAATTGAAGCTGTAAAAACAGTGGCAGATATGTACTCACCTATTTCAGGTACAATTACTGAAATAAATACTAGTTTAAATGATAATCCAGAAGTCGTAAATAATGATGCATATGGAGATGGTTGGATAGTAAAAATCGAATTGTCTAATTCAAATGAATTGGATGAACTTATGAGTGCTAGTGCTTATAAAGAATCAATAGGACATTAATTTTATTATTAGGGCAACATGTTTGCCCTTTTTTATGAGGTAATTATGCTAAGTACAAAAGAACATATCAGTAACAAGACTGATGAAATCAGGAAGAATATAGCTGGTTTGGATAAAAAGGTTAGATTACTTGACGGTTCAATGCGTCAATATACGTTCTTTGATAATGCAGCAAGTACCCCATCTTTTCTTTCTGTTAGAAATAAAGTAAATGAAGCAATAGATTATTATTCTGCTATTCATAGAGGTCAAGGTATAAAATCCTTTATATCTACTGAAGCATTTGACCAAGCTCATGAAATTGTATCCAAGTTTGTAAATGCCTGTCCCGAAGAATATATTACTATTTTCGTCAAGAATACAACAGAAGCAATTAATAAGCTAAGTTATAGGATTTGCCTGAAACCAGGAGATGTTATACTGTCATCTGGCATGGAGCATCATTCGAATGACTTGCCATGGAGAAGAAATAACTTTGTTGACTATATTGCTGTAGATGACAAAGGTTATTTGGATATGGATGATTTAGATAAAAAAGTAAAGCAATATGGTAAAAGAATTAAGCTTATTACTTTAACTGGAGCCTCGAATGTATCGGGATTTGTCAACCCTTATCATGAAGTTGCTGAAATAGCACATTCTATTGGTGCAAAATTCTGTCTAGATGCGGCTCAACTAGCACCGCACAGAAAAATAGATATGAAGCCGACCGATGACCCACAGCATATTGATTTCTTAGTAATGTCTTCTCATAAGTTATATGCCCCGTACGGTTCTGGAGTCCTATTGTGTCCTCGTGAACTGTGTGAAGAAGGTGATCCAGAGTTTGTTGGTGGAGGTATGGCAGCTTATGTAACTCATTTAGAAACTGTATGGGCTGGATTACCATTCAAAGAAGAAGCAGGTTCACCTAACACGATAGGCGGCATAGCTATGGCTGCTGCTTGTAAACAACTTGAAAATTACGGAATGGACTATGTAGCAGAACATGAATTAGAGTTAACAAAGTATTTACTCGAGAAATTTGATGCAATACCTGAAGTAAACCTCTTAGTAGAAACTAACTATGAGAAACTTGAGGATAAATTAGGTGTTGTAACTTTTAATATAAATGGAATGCACTATAATTATGTCGGTTCAATACTTGCACATGAATACGGTATTGGTGTAAGAACTGGTTGTTTTTGTACTCACCCATATATTGCTAAGTTGTTAAATATAGATGAAAAGACAGCAGAAAAACTAAAAAATGATATAGTTTGTAAACGTAAAGTTGATTTACCAGGTGCTATAAGAGTAAGTTTTGGAATTTATAATACTTTTGAAGAAGTAGATTACCTTGTCAATGCAATTGAAAACATTATTGCTGGTAAAGTAGAAGGTGAGTATATTTCAGACGATGAATCTGGTCTATTTGAACCTAAAGGTTATAATTTTAATATTTCTGAGTACTTTAGTTATGATTGAAAATTTATCTGAAATTAGACAAGAATACACTAAATTTTCATTAGACATTTCTGATGTACACTCTTCCCCGTTCCATCAATTCAAAGATTGGTTCGAAGTTGCTATAAAATCAGATTTATTTTATGACCCTACAGCTTTCAATTTGTCAACCTGCGGGGTTGATATGTTACCTTCATCAAGGATTGTATTATTAAAATCATTCGATGAGAAAGGTTTTCAATTTTTCACTAATTACTCAAGTGAGAAAGGAATAGATTTAGACGAGAATCCATTTGCATCGATGCTTTTTTATTGGGATAAACTTGAAAGACAAGTAAGAATAAAAGGAAAAGTTGAAAAACTTTCAGATTTAGAGTCAGATAACTATTTTAATTCTCGCCCTTACGAAAGTAGGATTGGTGCAATTGCTTCTAGTCAAAGTTCAGTGTTGGATTCTAAATTGAGTTTAGAAGAAAATATATTAGAACTAAAAAAGAAGTTTCCAAAGGATCCTCCAAGACCAAATAGTTGGGGTGGATACATCATTAGACCGGATTCGTTTGAGTTTTGGCAAGGTAGAGAAAGCCGACTTCATGATAGAATAAAGTATTCAAAAAACGAAAGTAATTGGGATATACAACGTTTATATCCTTAATGGATAAAGCTTTTTTCAAGTTTATGTTTATTTTCAAATACCTGTTTATTCATTCTCTCTATGTGTCTTTTTAAATCTTCTATTTTAGAATCTTTTGCTCTTATATCAGCATTAAGTATTTCTAATTCATTTGTTATTCTTTCATATTCCTTTTCTTTATTGCTCTTACTTTGTTTGAGAGCATGTAACTCTTCTGACTTAAATTTCACTCGGAAATACCTAAGTAGTCCATTCCCATATAAGATAATTAGCAAAATAAAAGTCAATAAAATCACAATATCAAAATCAGAAGACTTATTAAATATAAACTCGGCAATTCTATCTGAGTTAAATATGATCGCCACAGATACTATTAATGCCACAAAGTTAATCTTACTTTTCCGTTTAGAATTCTGATGTATAAATGGTTTTAATTTATTATTTATGTGATTTAGTTCATTACTTAAAAATATGCTCTTTTTTCCCAATTCATCAGAATCAACTTCCATTTTTTCTTTTTCTTTAATCAATTCTTTTATCTCATTACCGACGTTTATTACATCCTCTTGTAATACTTTATTTCTTTTCTCAATTTCAAATTTATATTTTTTGTTAAGTTCTTCAATATTATTTTTTTTAGTATCTATATCAAATTTATCTCTTACTAAATTATAGTTCATTAATATTTTAGTGTATTCTTTTTTCAAAGAATAAAAAGATTTTTCTTTGTTAAAATAGTCAACTCTTTTTTCGAGAAATTGATTTATACTCTTATCATTATTAAAATAATTTTCTTGAATAAATGATTTATCAAAGTTATTGAAATAAGCTAATTCCCTTATCAATTCAAATTCTGAATAAGAAAAATGATTAAAATCATTTTTTAAAGAATTGCTGATTGTAATTAATTCTTTAGTATCAATTTCATCAAATATTAACTGATATACTGCAAGTAGGAGTTTTTTAGCATTATCTTTGTATATATACCCATAAGTAGATTTTGTTATAAATTCGACATTTGAAATAATTACTAAAAATTCGGATTCATCTAATTTTATTTCATCAAACAGATTTACATCTTGCAATGTAAATTCTTCAAATATTGAAATAAAAATAAATAATCTCTGATATTCTGTAGGTATATATTTTAATAAATGATTGACAGCATGAATAATAGTCGAATTACTTTTTTCTTCTTCTAATTGTAAATAGACTTCCGCCAAAGCCGGAATTCCCAAAATAGGTAATTCATTCAGATTTATATCTGGTAGAAGTTCTTTATATGAATTAACTACATCACTATTCTTATTATAAATTAATGTTAATCTCTCAGTTCTAATGTCATGACCTTTTATCTCTAGTGCTTTATCTCTACTAATGTATAGTAAATCTATAGTAAAAAACTCACCTAACTTAATCTGGGTGTCGTTTCCTTTATAGTCATATAGAAGTAAGTCACCTAATTTCTTTGAAGTCATATAGTCAAAAAATAGCTCAAACCATCTATTAATTTTGTCAGGAATTAATTGAGCATCATCAAATATTAACAAAATTTTGATAGGCTCCCTTGATAAAAGATAATCTGAAAGAGACTGAATTTGATTATTCAGTGGGAAAAAATTATTAAGTAAATCAGCGACTAAACATTCTATACTTATCTCGAAATAATTTAATATCAAATTACGTTTTAAATCATTTTTTATAGTGCTTTGAATTTTATCTTTTAATAAATCATTTAAACCTTCTTTATTCTCAATTAATAGATATTCGTTTATTTCATTGAACAGTTCTTTATTTGAGATATTTAGAGTTCCAAGAGTATCAAAAAAACTTTTCACAAAGTACTTTGACTCTTCGAAAGTAAATTCAGGGTGTTGTAAATTGGAATTCTCAAAAAAATCGGAAGTAATATCAAAAATATAATTATACTTTACCCAATCATTTACATATGAGTAAACATTATACTGATTTATAAAATCAATGTCAGTTATTAATTCTTGAACTGCAGATGTTTTACCAGAAAGGAATTCACCGTTTATATTAATTACCTTAAATTTTTCTCGCTGAGAAAAAATCTCTTTAATTTGATTAATCATATCAGTTTTACTACTATATTTCATAATCTAAATCCCATCTTTACTTCAGTTCCTTTACTAGTACTATCTATAAACATCTCGTCTGACAACTTTCGGATAAGGAAAACACCTCTTCCTGACTGTTTCAATAAGTTTTCAGGCAATGTAGGATCTGGAACTTCTGATTCAATAAATCCTACTCCCTCATCTTTGACATAAATAACAAAATCCTTAGTATTTTTTTCTAATCTAATCAATATATTCTTATTTGGATCTTTCTTGTTACCATGATATATCGCATTATTAACCGCCTCTGTAAAGGCAATTAAAATATTCATAAAACTATTATCTAATTCAATCAAATACTCAGATCTAAAATCATTCAAAAACTCTTCAGCTTTAACAAGTGTATTATTGTCAGTAGATATTAATAATTCTTTAGTCATAATTTTATATTAGTAGATAGAAAAAAGTTCACTAATTCATTTTTCTTATTCAAATTAATAGATTGAAATTCATACCAAAAATCAAATTTGAATGAATTACCTGAATTAAATGTATATTCAAAAATCAATTCTGGAGCTATTGATTCAAAGTCGTTTAAAATAACATTATTTTGTGAAATAAACTCACTAATGCGAATATCTTTTCTTCTAAAATATCTTATTCCGACTCCATAATTGTGATTATCAAGTCTATTCATCACTAAGCCCCTTAAAAACATTTCAAAATTTGATCTCTGCGGCTGTTCTGCAAATTCATTCCAATATAAAATTCCTCTCTCAGAATATCTAATTTCATTCTTTGTTTCAAAATATAAATCACTTGTTAATTTTATTTGTAATGAATCTAAATATGAAACTTCTCTGAAACTAAAACTATTTATACCAGTAACAATATTTTCGAAATCGTAAGTTGTATAATTTGCATTAATTCCAAAAATTGGTTTATAATAAAGTGAGTTAGATTTAATTAATATTGTTGGAGCGAATTTTATAATTCTGTTCCAATTATTCGATGAACTTCTTTGAGATTTTAAATAGACATAATGAAATAATCTAAATTCATTCCTTAATCCAATCGAAAGAATATTCGATATTTTTCTGAGATATTCTATGTCTCCAGCTAAAGATAGCTCGTCTCTATCATCATTATTTTTATCAGACGGTGTATCATATCTTAGAAGTCTATAATCTGTTCCTATGCTTACGGAATCATTAATTGATAGACTTATATTACCATTCAATTTTAAATTAAAATATGATTCAATTCTGTCTTGTCTATTTTGGTCTGTCTTATAAATTTCGAATTGGTTTGAG
The DNA here is from genome assembly GCA_030426865.1 of bacterium. Classification (GTDB taxonomy): domain Bacteria; phylum Bacteroidota; class Ignavibacteria; order Kapaibacteriales; family UBA2268; genus PGYR01. The sequence continues at coordinate 11,894 of JAUHXN010000047.1, forward strand.
GGAAGATTAAGAATGTTTATCGCTGAATAGTCTTCATTAGTTCTATTATAGTTTGTAAAAAAGAATAGTGAAACTAAGTCTGTCCTAAATCTCATTGAGTTAGAAATGTCAAAATTATAAATATCAACTTCCCTTTTAAAATTAGATTCGTTAATAGAGCTATAATTTGAAAGATAATTATTAGTTACTAATTCATTATTTAGCCCCATCGAAATTGTATTTGAAATTTCTTCTGACAGTATAAAGTTAAAATTAGTAGTGAAAAAGATTTTATCTGATTGCCTTCTTCTAATTGGTATATCTAGTATACCGGGATTAATTTCAGGATTGTCTCTATTTCTGTTCAAATATCCTATATCAAAATAAATTGAACTATTTTCATCAAATGACTTTATTGAATTAAGACTTAAGTTAATATCTTTGTTTACTCTACCATCATCGAGATTGACAATATCAGCAAAACCCTGACTATTAACATATAATTCTTCATATTCTAGATTATATAGATAATAATTGGCATAAAAGTAATCCCCTATGGTTTCTATCCCAACAGTTGTATTCCTTTCTTTGCCATAGCCAGCTTCCAAGAATGAGGATTGCATGAATGAGAGTTTACTTCCTAATAAGAAATTTAATCTCTCAAGTTTATTTTGACCAAAGTTTAAAGTATTAGAAGAGATAAACCAATTATTCTTATTGAATAGGTGAATATCTTGAATTATCTCATAATCGTAACTTACACGTAATTTCTGAGTTTCTTGGAATGAACTACTATTAACTAAAGGAGTCCCCTGTCCAGTATAATTTTGTAAAATATATAAATTACCATAGGAACCTTTCTGAGTAAAGAATAACTCATCACCAAAATTATATATATTTTGGAATTTATTGGAAGCTGTTCTGAAATAACTACTATCTTGAACATAATAAATAGGTTCGAAAATAGCTTGAGAACTAGCCGAGTAAGATATAATTGTTAATAGTAATAAGTATCGCAACAATTTTTATAGCAATCATTTTTTTTATTACTCTAAAGTAGAGAATAAAAATCACTATAAAAATAAATTGTCTAATTATTTTTCAAATCATTTAACAATGCTTGTTTTTCAATTTCTAATTGCCTGATTTTTCTTTCTATTTCATCTAGTTCTTGTGGCATAGAATCCATATCAATTCTCAATCTTGCTGCAGCTTCGTCAATTAAATCAATCGCTTTATCTGGTAAGAATCTTTCAGTTATA
>JAUHXN010000354.1 GCA_030426865.1 bacterium
GTTAACTTAAAGTATAACAGATTAAAAGAGTTAGGGATAGATAAGAATTCTGCTTCCCAATTCCATCAAGTTGTTAAAAGCAGTAAATTCATAAACTCATTCTCATTTATTAGAATGAACATAGAAGATAGAGAATCACTGCCAAAGATATTTAAGAATTATAAATTTGACGTTGTTTGTAATTTAGCTGCACAAGCAGGAGTTAGATATAGTATAGAAAACCCTGAAGCCTATGTAGATAGTAACTTAGTTGGGTTTTTAAATGTGATGGAATGTTGTAGGAATAATGAAATTAAACATTTAATATATGCTAGTAGCTCAAGTGTTTATGGCTTAAATAAAAAGATTCCGTTTGAAGTATCAGATAATGTTGAGTCTCCTATAAGCTTGTATGCTGCAACAAAAAAAAGCAACGAATTAATGGCTCATTCATATAGTCACTTGTATAAATTACCCACTACTGGTTTACGCTTTTTTACTGTTTATGGGCCATGGGGAAGGCCGGATATGGCGTATTTTTTATTCGCCGATGCTATTGTGAGTAATAATCCACTAAACGTTTTTAATAACGGTAATATGGAAAGAGATTTCACATTTATTACAGATATTGTAGATGGAATTTTAAAAATAATTATAGGCCCATTAAAAGAAAGGCTAAGTAAAGAAAAATATTATAAAATATATAATATTGGAAATAATAAATCGATCAAATTGCTAGATTTTATAGGTGAAATTGAAAAAAACTTAAATAAAAAATCGACTAAAAATATGATGGCTATGCAACCTGGTGATGTTGTGAGAACATGGGCCAATGTTGATCAGCTTATTGCTGATTATGATTACTCCCCAAATACTAGCTTTATTTTTGGTGTTGAACAATTTATTAAATGGTATAAAGAGTATTTTAAAATTCAGTAATGGTTACAATAATAATTTGTTTATTCATAATATTAACCCTTGTAAGTCTAAAAATAAGTTTTTATCTATCTTCAGATCAAGATAAAAGAATTGTTTTATCGCCTATACTTGTTTTTACAGTATTACAAGTTTTTATGGTCAATATAGGTCTACTGATATCGGTAATTGGAGATCAAAATTATTATGACAAATATTTAATAATTCTATTATCTACCTTTTTTATAAATTTTGGTGCTTTAATAATTGGAAGAACTAAACCTTTCCCAATTATTCAAAATTATAATCAATCAATATTTAATAAGATTATATTATTATTAGGTTATTTGGTGGTGGTTTTTATATTATCCTTACTTTTAAAAGACGTATTAATTGGTTTCATTCAATTTATAAAAGAATCTATTTCTGGGAATTTAATTGGAGCAATAAATATTCTTGCAGAATCTAGAAGAGATTTTTCATTTTCTAGTGTAGGAGGTAATGGAATAGTTACTGAATTCAAGAATATTATTCTTGTTTTTATTACGATATATACAAGTTCTACTAATTTTAAATGGTATCTAAAATTAATAGTAGTTACTATTACAGTACTTTTTTTATTGAGTAGTGGTCAAAGATGGCCGTTATTTGAAGCATTACTAGTTTATTTAATATTTAGAACATATTCAAAGAAAGTATATTTAAATATAAAAAAACTATCATTCTATGGGTTAATTTCCTACTTAGTATTTTTCACTGTTTCATATTTTACTCCGAGATTTGTAATGTCTGAAAATATAGTAGATAATATTATCATTAATTTTGAAGCTGTAAATTACAGATTATTTGTTTCTCAAAATCGCACAAGCCTTTATGTTTTTGATTTGATTCCTAATTAGTGATGTCTCAATAATGTCTGAATCTTTAGAGATTAGGACTAATTCAGGTTGGTAATCGTAGGTAAATGCCATAGCATTAACAGGATCAGCAATTCCAATTTTATATCGTATTCCATCTAACTGGAAATTGGCGGTCAATTGTTCACATCTCCCGAATAGCAATCTTTCATTTTGCAAAATGATATGTATCCACGATGAATCTTTCTTCAATTCATGGCCATCTGACATCAAATATTGACACTTAATCAATTCCATTCCACCATGGTATGGTTTGAAATCTTTTGGAATTCGGATTGAATCATCAGTGAAATCGTTATTGTTATTTTGATCAACAACAAAGACATCCTCTAATCCTCTTCGACCCTTGATAATATCAATGTAACTAGGTTCCATTGTTGAATGATCAACCGCAACCTGTGTCCGTTCTATATCCCTAAGGTTTTCCGGATAAGTAACTGGGTACGGAAATTCACCAGTATTCCTTTTGAAGTGAAGAGTGCCAAACCCACCTAAAGGTATGCCATGACCTTTCTGCTTCTCAGTTCGAATGACAAGTGTATCATTTGAAGACTCGAATGCATTAATCACCAAACTAGAGTTCTCAGAGTATTGGCATCCCAGGTTAGTCAATAGAACTAAGATGATTACTTTAGAGGGTGCTTTCATTACATTCCTTTATTTACTCACAATTGACCCTAACTATACAGGATTGTATCTGTAGTCAATCCAGCAGCAGGTTGAAAGATAGTGATCTTCAGTATCCTATCCCAGAATAGTGGATT
>JAUHXN010000048.1 GCA_030426865.1 bacterium
TGCTTCATCTATAGCTTGGCTTGTTCAGCTTGGTGGTCAGTTCGAGTTGAGCGAAGATTTAGATCTAAATATAATGATAGAATACAGAGTTAGATACTATGATAAAATAGAAGAGTCTAATATAAATGGTAATTATGTAATCGGCACTCAGAACATAACACCAATGGCAGGGATTTCTTATAATTTTGATTTGTAGCTAATTACTGCTTTTTTAGTTTCTCTATCTTCCCTCGTAGATGCTCTATTTCCTGCTTATTCTCGGTTAGTGTTACTGCTTTTTCTAGTGATTTGATAGCCATTTCTATATTACCATCTCTTTTATAAAGATGAGAAAGAGTTGAATGAAAAAGATAATAATTTTCAAGCTCAGTTATTCCTTTCATCAAAGTTATAGCTTCTCCGATTGACTTATAGTATGAAATCGCTATAAATTTGTTGAGAAGAATATATGGTGATTGTTCTAACCTATATAAGCTATCGTAGAGAGAGACTATCATAGCCCAATCTGTCTTTTCTATAGAAGGACCTACACAATGTGTTGCAGATATAGATGCTTCTAAAAAATACTTATTAGTTGTTCTTATTTTCACTTTCTGCATATCTATGAACGCCGATTCCATCATTTCTCTATCCCATAGCCTTCTGTCTTGTTTATCTAGTGTGACCAGTTTGTTTTCTGCGTCAAAACGTGCTTTGTTCCTTGATAAATGACATTTGATAAGTGCTAATAGGCTAGTAGTATAATCATTTCTGAATCGTTGGTTCGTCGTTAATAACTCAGCTAACCGTAAAGCTTCAAAGCACAAATCCTCTCGCAATATTCTATCGCCAGTTGTAGCATTATACCCCTCATTGAAAATAAGATATATTACTCTGTTCACAGAGTGTATTCGCTCCTCAGCCTGCTCACCTATAGGTACTGACAGCTCTTTATTCTTCTCTGCTAGTTTCTTTTTCGCTCTGTATATTCGCTTGTTCGTGGTTTCTTCGTTAGTTAATAATGCGCGTGAAATCTCTTTTGAACTAAATCCTGCTAATATTTTTAAGACAAGGGCAATCTGATATTCAATAGCCATAGATGGATGGCAACATGCGAAAATCATTCTGAGTTGCGAGTCCTCAATTTCATTATCTAAAAACATTTTATCAATCGTAGGGATAAGACTCATGTCAGTGTACAATAAGCTAGATACTTCTGACTCGTATTTTACCTTATTCTTATTTTTGCGTATTTCGTCAATTGCTTTATTTTTGGCGACTGAGTAGAGCCATGCCTCTGGATTGTCTGGTACACCTTTTATTGACCAAGTTTGCATTGCCTTAAGGAGTGTATCTTGGACTATATCTTCGGCCTCATCTACTTTGTCATAGCCAATTATCCGTGCAATAACAGAAATCATCTTTCCCGACTCGTGTCTGAAAAGATGATCTATTCGGTTTTCTATGATTTGAGAATTGGTCAATTAATGACACTATTTAGTTGTTTTACCATCGTAAAGTTCTGTGAAGACTTTGTCTATAGGCTCCCAAAACTCGATTTTATTTCCTTCTGGATCTATGATATGAGCAAATTTACCATACTCGTAAGCCTCAATCTCACCAACTATTTGCACACCTTCAGAACGTAGATTTTCGATTAATTTTTCTATGTTTTGGACTCGGTAGTTAATCATGTATTGCTTGTCGGATGGTGAGAAGTAATCGGTATTTTTATCAAAAGGGCTCCATTGTAGATATCCCTTTTGGTCAGGATTATCGGAGTCTCTGAACTCGAACAAAGATCCGTATTCGTTAGTGACTAAACCTAGCTTTTCCGAATACCAATTCCTCATATTCTCGGGGTTATCACTTTTGAAGAATATACCACCAATTCCTATTACTTTAGGTTCTTTATCTTTACTATTACTCATTATCTTACTTTACCACCACGCTTGTCTTTTACATTAAAATCTGTCATTTGCATAGTTGTAAGTAACTCACCTGGCGCACCATATTGCTCAGTTTTTATCAGCCCTACTCCTTCAGCAAAGTAGTAACGAGTACGAACAGTTTTATTACCATCTATTCTGTGGTCTTTATACATTTTTAGTTCACGCTTGTTTAGCTCTCTAATTTCTTCCAGTACCCAAACTTGATATTCACCTTTAGGTACTTTTATAGTTTGTTGTCCACGCCAAATAAAGCCTTCTTTGTTCTCTACTTCATCCCCTTCTTTCGGATTGTTGGGGATTACCCAGCCAGTCTGCAATTCCTTGTAATACCAATCATTGACAGTAAGCAAGTGGGTTCCATCTTGACATTTGACGAAGTAGAAGTTCATACTTTCTTTACCGTCACGGCATGCTCTATAAGCTTCGAAAGGAATTCGTTCACCATTTCGGACATAGTATATAGTATCCAATCCGCAAAGCTCTAACTTATATTCTTCAGTAACTTCATTACCATCAACTGTTTTCACTACATCATAAGTCCAGCTATTACCTTCTTCGATAGGAAAATACATAGATGTAAGTCCTTTGTCTTGGAAATCTGTACAAGGAGGTTGGAATCCAGTTGTTTTACATCCGTAGATAGTAACAGCGATTAGAACTATTAATAATTTTTTCATTGTTTGGAGTCTTCTATTATTGCTATACATTTGAGTTCAATTGCGATAGGAGTAGGTAAGCTATGGATACCTAGTGTCGTTCTCGCTGGCTGATTATCTTTGAAATATTCAGCATAAATCTTATTATATTTTGGAAAGTCATCTTTCATATTAGTAAGAAACACAGTAACATCGATTAAGTTACACCAATCACTACCACATGCCTCTAAAATCATCTTCACATTATTAAAAACAGAGTGGCATTGTGTCTCTATATCATAGCTTTCTATATTGCCATCAGCATCCAAAGTTACACCCGGGATTTCCTTTTTCCCTCTCTCTCTAGGCCCTACACCCGATAAGAATAGGAGGTTGCCGACTTGTCTAGCGTGAGGGTATAGTCCTACTGGCTCTGGTGCTTTATCCGAATTTAATCTAATATCATTACTCATATTTTCACTACAAAAGTATTATTTTCAAATTTTAATTTTTGTAATATAATAAACAGCGACTACATTACTAAATGAAAGTAGTTATAATGGGTTTTATTGAGAGTAAAAAAGTAAGTTATTCTTTGATTAGTAAGTGTACTTTTAGGATTCCAGATGCATATAATTGCACTTGATTTTTAATCCAAACAACAATGAAACAGTGTATGAAAAATAGATTTTCTCAGTATAATAAAGTCGAAAGACACATATAATTAGAAAAGAAGTTAAGAATGATAAATATAGATATCGAGAAATTAGATACCCTAATACCAAAATATAATTAAAAATATTTTAATCACTTCACTACTTCAGATTTTAGTAAATCTAAGATTCTGGTTGCAAATACTTTTCGCGAATAGTCCTAGATATATCTTCACTAGTACTACTTATTTCAGAATTTGAGTTATTAGCTATTTGATATGGTAATCCCCAATAAACGAGTTTTTCTTCTACAAAGATAAAGATATAATACTCTATTTCTACATACGAATTCCTTTCTGTAACAAGGTACTTGACATTATTGTATGTATATAAGTCTTGATTAATTTCATCATTAATAAGGTCGATACCAGGTCCATAATCTGAATTATCAATTACGGTTCTGACTTCTTCTAAGCTCATACCTTTATGTATATGTGCTAATTCCTCAAATAGAAAATAAGTACAACTTGAAACAAAAAATGTAAGAAATATAATTGTTATTTTTTTCATTATGAACCCCTTCTTGTCAAAGTAATAAATTTAGCATATCTCGTTTGGGACCAATCATAGCTTCATAAGCAAGTCCAGAGAAAAAATATTTTTCGCCTTCAAAGACTAGATAAAATTTCGAATAAACGGGTACAGACATAGTAGAATTTTTTGATGAACCATTGCTATCATAAGATTTAACACTCACTTTTTCAAACCCAGTAACTTTTTCCATTACTATGATTGTATACTCTTTATTGTTTATTTTTTTAGTTACAGTGTTTTCACTATTTATAACTTCTTTAAACAATTCTTTTGATCTGGTTAGAGTAAGATTACTGTTAATTTGGGTTAAAGCTTCAGACGTCACCCCTGTAATTCCGCATGAAGATATAATAAGACTCAGTAATGTTATTAGTAAGTATCTCATTGATTTTCCATTGTTGTTTTTATCAATTCACCTAATTTCATTCCAACTTCATTCGCCTTTTCATTATCCGACTTTAAAAAATCTTCAGGCATTCCAAAGAAAAACAAGCTGTCATTCTCAAAAGCATAAGCGACATAAGTGTATATAGAATTAGATTTTACCGCCCTAGCATATATATCAAAGTGATATAATAAAACACGGTAGTCGGTTCCACTTGTGCTTTTAAAAATCACATTCGTCTCATATAAAACTGGGAATGAACGGCTATCTCCACTATACTTAGATAAGGGATCACCAATAATCGATTTATTCAAATGCTTGTAATTCATTCGGACATTTATATTACCTCCACATGAAACAAGAGTCACAGAAAAAATTAAGATTAGAATTTTAAATTTCAATTTTTATCCTCATTAAAATCAATGCAGATTAACAAATGTATTATTGTCAAGATTTAATTTTTGTAATATAATAAACAGCGACTACATTACTAAATGAAAGTAGTTATTATAGGTTTTATTGTACAATTCTAATCGGATGACCTTACCTCACCACCTCAATTATCTCAGTTTTAGTAATAGTTGGGGTTGTTAGCTTTATGTAGTAGCGGCCATTAGTATATTTGCTTAGGTCTAGGTTTATTTCTTGCTGTCCCGCACTTGGTGTTCCAGAGTAAACCGTTTCTATCTTGTTACCAATTTGGTCGAAAATTACAAGATCTGTCTGACCTGTTTCGATTAATGTAAGATTGATTCTTGCGTTGCTATTAAGTCCATCTGTCGTTACTACCATATCTACGGCTTGGCCATTCGGATTAATTAGTCGTAAACCACCTTCTTCACAAATACCAAGAACATTGAACTCGCCAACACCAGGTTCAATGTCATAATCCACCGAATCGCCATTAGCATTATATAGCTGGAATTCTGTGATTACTAAACCACTTTTTACTGCTGTACCTAAACCCACTTTCATTGGTACGGCGGCTATTTGTGGTACTCCACTTAGTTCGCCATTGATTTTTATATAAGATTTATTGTCTTCAGAAGTCACTTGTATTGACTTGTCGATTGGTGCTAGTAGTGTCGAATTGTAGCTCACTGTCGCTGAGAAGTTAGTGGCAATTTCGATGAGCCCTTCTGGTTTTATTTTCCCTAAGAATATCCCTAACTCTACAGCCTCACCAACGTAAGCATCAGGTACTTGGGGATATACCTCGCCACCGATTCCCTCTGCGAATAGTAGAGAACGAATTGGTGAGCCAATACCGTCATAATGGAAATCTAAGAATGAGTTAGTCTTACCACCATATTTGGCAGTGTAGTTCAGTTGAAATTCTTTCTCTTCACCTGCAGAAATGGTATAACTAATAGGTGCTGTATTAAGAGAGAATTGCTCCGTATCTGGGCCACTAAGTCGTGTGTCCGTGATAGTGATGTCAGAAGTTCCAACATTCTTGACAAGAACTACGGTTGTATCCTTGCCTTCACCTAATTCAAAAACTCCGAAGTCAACCACCTCCGCAGTTGCTTCTATGACTGGGTCTATCCCAACCCCACGGATATTAATTGTGTCCGTAAAATCACCTATAGTTGTTCTGATAGTAGCTACGGCTGTTCTATTGCCAAGTGCTGATGGTGAAAACTCGAACATCATATCCTGACACGAATCCTTCGCCAAATAGAAATCACCTGCCCCACGAGGAATAAGGAAATCTCCTGCATCACCACCCGTTATATCAACACCAAGAACGTGAAGGGGTGCTTCACCAGTATTGCAGATAACCGAAGATACAATCGTGTCCTTTGTACTACCAACTATCATCTGCCCCATATCAATGTCATTATTCTGTATTTCCGGCTCAGGCATTATAATAGAAAACACTGCGTCCGATGTGTCGGATTGGAGGGGTTGGGGAGGGCCTGCTATTTTTACAATCCAATAATCTTCGCTACCATTTAATTTTGTAATATCGCCATCATTTGATATGGTTGAACCTACCAAAATATAGTCACCATCTGTCGTTTCCACCACTCCATGAGTCTTTTCATAATTACTTCCTCCATAATTAAATTGTTGTTTAATATTTCCATTCGTATCTATTTGTAGAATAATATAATCGTAATTGCCCTTGTTGTTTACAATATCACCATCAATTGATTCGCTTGAACATGATACGATAAAATCCCCACCTTTTGTTTCTATGATAGAACTTGCTTCTTCATTATTACTTCCTCCATAAGTTTTTTCCCATTCCAATTCACCTTTTGTATTTAACTTTAATAACCAAATGTCTTCTTTACCATTCGAGTATTTTATATCACCATCGTTTGATTTACTCGAGCCTAATATAATATAATTTCCATCTTTTGTTTGTATTACTTTATTCACTTTTTCATAACTACTTCCTCCAAATGTCTTTTCCCATTCCAATTCACCTTTTGTATTTAACTTCAATATCCAAATGTCAGAACTAGCATTAAAAGAAGATATATCCCCATCGTTAGACTTTGTTTCAGCTGCGATAATAAAGCCTAAATCTTCAGTTTGTTTAACTGAGTAGCTATTATCTTCATTTGAGCCTCCATAAGTCTTTTCCCATTCCAATTCACCTTTTTCATTTATCTTGATTATTATTACATCCATTAGACCTTTGGTAGAGTATTTTTCATTCGAATTAGTTCCTCCAACAATAATAAATCCAGAGTCTTTTGTTTGAGAAATAGAATTTGCAATATCATATCCTTTTCCCCCATAAGATCCCTCCCACTCTATATCCCCATCGAATGACAACTTTAATATCCAAATATCAGAAGACCCAATTGGACTTTTAACGTCAAAGTCATCTGAACTAGAAACACCTGCAACTATAAAGCCACCATCATTTGTCTCAGATACAGAGTATGCAAAGTCTTGAAAACTACCACCAAAAGATCTTTCCCATTCTAATCCTCCATTGTAATTTAGTTTCATAATCCAAATATCAGAAAGACTATTACTACTTTTAGGATTCGAAATATTACCATTTTCAGAGTAACTAACTCCGGCAACGATACATCCATTATCTAAAGTATTTACAATTGATTCTGGCCTGTCATAACCAGTTCCCCCATAAGATTTTTCCCATCTGATGTCACCGAATTCTAATAATGAATTTTTACTATCATGTTTAATTGAAATTAAACATGAATCGCTTAAAAAATTAGAAACGTTCCATTTTCTTTCTTGCAACTGAAAATTATTTTCAATAGAAATCCAATTTTTTCCATTATCAATACTTAATTCTATTTTAACGGAATCATTTTTAGAAATTCCTTCCCAAGAAATAATTGTATCCGTTCCAGCAATAAACACTTCTCCACCATTCGGATGAGTTAACTTTAAAGTTTTTTTAGTTAAAGGCTTGTCTTTATCACCTTTCAGTAAACCAATTGAGGTAGTACAGTAATCACTGATTAGATCCATCAATATGTATTCTCTTGAATCATCTACTGGTGAGTACCTGATCTCTATTTCAACTGATTCATCTTCTTTGATAGTAGTAGGCAAAGGAGTTAAAACTTTAAAGTAATTAAAATTAGGTTCAAAAATTATATTATTAATTCTTTGAGTTGCATTTATTGCTGTGATAGTAATTGTAGTATCAGCACTTTTTTTACCAAAATCCATAAAATTATTATTTAACTTGAGAATAACTCTTTGAGAGCTATTCAAAGTATGATTTGTTTCTGATATTAACCCTAAGGATTTATTCAATATTCCCAGGTCTAATATATTCTCACAAGTTCTCTTCCCATCCCAACTAATTTCACAAGGTTTAAATAGTAATTCTTTTGATAGCCTTCCAAAGGTCTCATTAAAATCGATTTCTGTAATAATATTATTATATATCCTACCACCAGTAGCTTTTGAAATATTTTTCAATATATCAGGTGGATTATTTCCAATTATTAGATTAAAGATGGAAATATTATCAAGTATAGCTTCATTTATTATACCATTTTCATTACCAGAAGCAGAACCATCAGTAACTATAATTACACTCTTATTCTTATTTTTTGCTTTTTTAATAGCTAACAAACTACTTGCTACTTGATTGATAAATGCAGCGTCAAAATTTGTTCCACCGCCTGCGTTTAAATTCTCAACTTTTATTTTTAAACGATCTTTATTAGAAGAGAAATCACTTACATAGAAATTCTTACTGTTAAATGCGATAATAGCAACTTCACTTCCGTTATCTGGTACCATATCTATAAATGACTTGATAGCATTTTTTGAATTTTCAATTCTACTTCCACTCATAGAGCTAGATATATCAACAGCTATAACTACAGAAAATGGCTCTTCCACCTGTTGCGGACAACTCACACTAATCACATCTCTGGGTTCGCCGTTTTCGGTGATTTCGAAGTCTGCTGGAGTGTGGTTGAGTATCTGCTTTCCATTCGCGTCAATAGAGTAGAACTTCGCTTTCATTATCGGGTATTCGCTGGTGTCTATGTCGAACACATCGAAGTATTGGGCAGTAGCCAGCATTGGTAGCAGTAGGATTAGGAGTATTGCTTTTTTCATTTTAGTTCTGTTGTTTATTGTATTCTATTTTAGTTTTTTATGTTGCCTTCGACTCCGCTCAGGCAACGTACGACACCGCTCAGGCAACCTACGGCTCCGTTGGTTGAGCGGAGTCGAAACCATCGGAGTGAACTGCTCTAATAAATCACCCTAGCCCTCTTAAAATTCAAGAGGGAATCTCATTCATTCTTTCTTCGTTCATCTATAGATTGCCGCGTCCTTTCAGTCCTCGCAATGAACACATTCCGCCCTATTTTATAGGAGTTTCTACTATTATCTCTACTGTTCTGTTGTACATCCTACCTTCGGGTAGGTCGTTGTTGTAGAGCTCTATTTTCTCTCCATATCCCTTACTTATAGCATTGCTGTTTCCTAGTGCTTTGTTGGCACTTTCAGCTCTACTGTTCGATAGTCGTTCGTTCAGCGCTTCGTCACCCATACGGTCTGTGTAGCCCTTGATTTGGATAGTTGAGTTGTCTTCAATTCTTGTATCTATAATTTCAATTATCTCGCTATTTCTTCCAGATATTTCCGAGCTATTGAAGTCGAAAAGTATCAAATTGAATTTGTCTATTCGTTTGTCTCCGACTTTGTTTATTGCTTTTTCTGATAGCTTTATCATCTGCATTGGTAGCTGCGCGTTAGCTTCGGCTGTCTCGCCTCCCTTCGTAAGTACTAACTTGTAATCTAGAGGTGAATCGAAGCGAGGTGTTGTTCCTTGCTCTTGTTCCAAATTCCAATCGATTGATTTAGGAAGTGTACCATTTCCATTATACTCTTTAAGTGTAATCCCATTTTGACTTACTACTACTTTCCAGTTTTCGTAGTCTTCGGTTCCTTTGTATTCAGTCATAAATCGAAGTGTTGGTGGGTCTGCCTTTCTTAGAGTATCTTTCGCCATTATAACATCAAGTATCTGATTGTCAGAGCTGTATATTTCCACCCTTCTGTTTTCAGCAATACCATCTTCTACTGTAGTATTAGAAGCATTTTGTGGTAGATTTCGGGCTTCTGTTTTTATTCTATTAGCATCTATACCCCAAGCATTTACGAAGTAGTTTTTGACCTCTTTGGCTCTGTTTTGAGAAAGTAGAATATTTTCTTTTTCTTCACCTGTATTGGAGTTTGTACCAATGAGTTTAATTGTAGATTTTGGATTGTCTTTTAATCGTCTGCCTACTATGTTAAGTAAATTGTAATATACTTCTAAAGTCTCATCGTTTATAAGTGAGCTTTCTGTAAACTCTTCTAACTTTTTATATTGAGTATATCTATCTGGCACCACACTACTATTGTGATCAAAGAAAATATATGGTAAAAGAGGGTGTATAACATCACTTATGAATTCTTCAACTTTCATAGTAGCTACTGAGGTTAGATTACCATTATAATCTACACCTTTAGCAGTTATCGAAATATCGGTATTCTTTAGTGAAGATTTATTCTCATTTGAGCTTTTACTATTTTCTGCAAGACTAGGGTCTAGCAACCGGTGCAAGTATTTTTTTTCAACTGTTGTGGTTATAATTTTAGTGTTACCTTCTATCTTTTCAGACTCATCTAATACTCTAGTGTTAATCAATTTTATAGATGGTTTATTCTCAGTTATATATTCAATAGTAGTATCTCTGACGATAACTGTATCTCTGATAATTTTCCAATCTCTGTCATTTTGGGGAACATATTTAAGAGCTATGCCGCCTTTTAGTTCATTAATAGACCAATCAATCCCATTCACAACATTCGAAAAAGCGAAATCGAAATTCACTTCGGGCATCAGCCTAATGGAATTATCACTATTCAAAGGTAGCTCATAGCCAATACCAGCAGAGAGGAAGAGTCTTATTGAGTTAAGTTCTGGTATATCATCACTAAATTCATTTCTTGTTCTACTACCAGTATCAAAACCATTCTCATCTACAAAAGTACCTCGATCCGAAGGTTTTGATAATGTTTCTACTTGGTCAAATGTAGCATTAATTACATTGCCAACTCCAAACCCAGCATAGAAACTTAAGTTAGGTATAATCCTATATCCTGCTAATATTCGAGCAGTCACCGCTTGTATGCTAGAGTTTATTGTGTGGATAAACTCGCCATCTTCGAATGCATTATCAATAATAACTGTTGTTTGATCATATCTTCTAAGTTCACCACTTATATCTGTATATCCTAAGCGAGCTGCCAAGAAAAGGTGGCTAGTCATATCCATCTCAAATAGCGCTCCCATTGACAAACCTAGTCCATCGCCTTCTTGAAAATTAGTACAACAGTTGGGTATTCCAGGTAATGCTCGGAAATCAGCCGAGTGCATATTGAGGCCATAGTCAGCATATACACCATATTTCTTTGTAGAGCTTTCTTGTGCGTGGATTTGGATAGATAATGCTAAAAAGATAGTTAGAGCAATAAACCGCATAATAAATTTCCTAAATTTCATATTCCTTTACTATTAATAATATGAAAAATAAAAGGATTTTACAATTTAGAATGAGTTATTATTTACATTTATACTTCTTTTTAATTCCAATAGTAAACTTGGTAGGAGTAAGAATTAACAAAGATTATAGAGAAGAATGACAATTTTACATATTACTTTACAATAGAATTTGTACAAAAAGTATAAAAAGCTTAAATTAATTAACCAATTTTATTTAGATACAACTTTTTCTTGGAGGACGAATCTTGAAGTCTATTATAACTTGCATATTTTTAATTTTCACATATCAACAACTCTTTACTGATTACAAACAAGCCATAACTAATCTTAATCAAAATAATATTGATTCTGCAATTGTGAATTTTGAAAATGCCGTCTCGGAAGGTGACAACGCTGAAAAAGCCTCACTTTACTTAGCAATACTCAAAGAATACGAAAAACCGGATCCAGAATTCGTATTTTCAATTTTAAAATCTAATGTTCAATCTTACGAATATATAACAACAGCACTGTGGGGAAGCTTTTTTTCTAAAGCAATGAATAGTAATCACGGAGATTTTTTCGAATTGCTTGAGGAAGAAGTAGAGTCAATAGAATACAGCCAATTAAGAAACAATATGTATGAAGCTATTGGTGTTTATAATAAAACTATTTCCAATTATTCTAAGAGTAAAGATTATCTTAATAAATTGAATAATTTTCATAATTGGCAAGTAGTAGGTGTATTTGAAAATACATCTGGCTCTGGCTTTGACAAAGAATTTGGTCCTATATCGAATCCCAAAGAGGACAATGTATTTTACAACAAATATAATGCAAGAGTTAAGTGGTTCGAATCAAATTTATTTGGCAAAGGCGAATGGCTACGTTTCAATTATTTATTCGATAATATTAATTCTATAATGTATGCACAAACATTTATAAAGTCTGAGAAAGACACGACAGTACAAGGTAGATTAGGAGTATCTGGTTCTGTAAAAGTTTGGACAAATGATCAGCTAGTCTTCAAAGAAAAAGAAGAACCTAACAATGGACAAGATTCGTATATTTTTGAAGTAAATCTAAAGAAAGGTTGGAACAGAGTTCTAGTTCAAATCGGTTCTAGCGAAATTTCTCAAGCAAACTTTATTTTTAGACTTACAGATCCAGTAGGGAAAGACATAGAGAATCTTTCTGTAAGCTCGTCTTATATGGAATACCCTCGACTGAAAGGAGAAAGTATAAAAACATACAAAGACAAACATGAAGAATATATAGAAGGTTTAATAGAAAAAGAGCCGAACGAAGTAGTATATAGATTAATATTGTTCAAGGAGCACATTTTCACAAATAATTTCAAAAAAGCAAATGAGTTAAGAAAATCGATTCACAAGATTATGCCTAATACTCTTTTAGGGAATTTAGTGGATATGGAATATTTTGCTATAACTAAAAATTCTACATTGTTTAATAATACTATCGAGAAGATAAAGTCATACTCTGACACCTACCCAGCTCCACTATTTAACCTTTGGAGCCAAGAGCTACAGAATAATAATATTCCTGCCCTTGAAAAGATACTCGATAAAATGAAGATGTACCCGAAATATTTTGATGAGAATAGTATAAATCAGCGTGAAATCAATTTGGAAGCACTAAGAAACAACTACCAAAGTATGATTAAGAAATGTATAGGTGGTAATAAAGACTTCCCAAATGAAATATACTATGTAAACATATTGATGAACTATTACTTTAGTGGAACTAAAGAATATGATAAAG
>JAUHXN010000049.1 GCA_030426865.1 bacterium
ATAAATAATTCTTTATCAAGTAATGGAAGATTTTCGAAAGTATTCATTGAAATGTGTAAGTAATATCCAACACCACCAACATCTAGTACGATAAATGTTGGTGATTTTTGAATTAATTTTCCTTTTAGGCAAGTTATCATTATTTCAGAATTATTTTTTGGAAATAAGTACTAGTACCATCTATTATCTTAATAATATATGCCCCTTTAGAATAATTAGAAAGGTCTAAACTATATTGTGAAGAATTGTTATTTGGAACATCTAGTATTTTAATTCCTATAGTATTAAAGAGTTCGATTTCGGAATCATATAATGAAGGGCTGTTCAATTTGATAGTTACTTTTCCGTTAGTTTCCGTAGGATAAATACTGATTGAACCGGACTCTGAAATTTGTTTAACCTCTGATAAAACTTCTAAAACTTCAGGAGTAATTGTACAACCGTATTCATCTGTTATCTCAACTTTATAATTTCCAAAGCCAGAGATATTTATTTTGAAGTCATTACTATTCTCAATTAATGTGTCATTTAAAAACCAACGATACTCATATCCTTCAGGAACTGATAATACACCATTAGATTGGAAAATTTCGATATCATTTGTTAAGGAAGATTTGAATACTATGACAGTATCAGTCACCTCACATCCATTTTTATTTATTGCAGCAATAGTATATTGTCCTGGTTCAGTGACATTAATGAATTTAACAGTTTGGCCTGTGGACCATTCCACATTACTGTAACTAAAAGGTGCCGATAATCTAATTGACTCTTTATCCGAACACAATGTATTTCCATCAGGTGTTGATATTATTGATTCATCATTGTAGAAAACATTTACATTTACAATATTTGATTTATCAACACAATACTCATCTGAAGGATTTATTAGTACATAACTTCCAGATTCTTTTACAATAATCCTTCTTGTAGTCTCTCCGTTATTCCAAAGATAGGAATTTAGTTCATTTTCTGATTCTATAATAACAGAATCACCTTCGCAAAACTCTAGATTACCAGTAATTTTTATTGGGATATTAAATGATTCACAACCCAATAAATCTGTTCTCCAAAGTCCTCTACCATAAGTAGCTGCATATAATTTTCCTGAATTTCTATGTATTTCTAATTCATTAACAATAGTATTAGGCAACTCCCCTTCTAACTTTTTCCAATAGCCTGTATTTAAATCAGAGTAAAATACACCAATGTCACTTCCTATATAAAGTGAATTCTTACTAGGATTTTCTATAACTACAGTATTAATAGGTATAGCTGGTAAATTACCGCTTATGTCCTTCCATTCGATTCCGTTATAAAATAAAACTTTATCGTTATTTTTAAAACCAGATTTAGTAATATAAATCTCGAAAGGATTATCAGGGTTTATTGCTATATATGTAATAGCATTTGAAGTATTATGTATTACTTCCCAATCAACACCACCATTTGTAGTTCTTCTAAGTACACCCGTTGTGGCTGCATAGATAAAATTCTCATCATTATCAGCAACTGCTAAAGCAACCAAACTTAAGTTCGAATTATTCCCAAATTCTGATATTTTAGTCCAATTATTTCTATTGCCATAGTTAGTGTTCTTCCAAACATTGAAGTAACCGGCATAAATATTTTTAGTATTCGATTTACTAATCACATAAGGAGTTACCCATGCACCAGTTTCTTCTTCTCCATAGTTTTCTATTATATCACTATTTATCATTGAAGTAAAACTATTACCGCCGTTACTTGACCTTCTTAGATTTCCATAAGGTTGAGATACATAAACGTAATTATCGTTTGTAGGGTCTATAGCACACTCCATACCATCACCAGCATTAGACTTACTCCAGTTTTGGCCATCAAATCTTGAAGTTCCATTATCTTGACTACCAGAAATAACATCAAAAGGAGATGATTGAGAAACTCCTAATCTGTAAAATTGTGTAATATCCATCCCATTATTCAATTCGTCCCATAAATCAGAACCTACTAAATTCCTGTAAACTCCACCATCATTAGATACATATAGTTTGTCTCCTGAAGAAGTAAATGTAAACTGATGTTGATCTGCGTGAATCTCAGGCTTACTAAACCCACCATACCAATGTGAGTGAAGCTCCCATGTTTGACCACCATTTAATGATTTCCAAATATTGACTCCACCTACATAAATCTCGTTCTTATTTTTGGGGTTCACAGCTATAGCTAAATCATAAGTACCTTGACCCACATTTAAATCACTTCCATCACTCCAACCAAGTAAATTTCCTACTGTATTCTGATTAGCAATTTCAGTAAATGTTTCACCTTCATTTGTGGAAATCTCTACATTTAAAAACCCTCTATGCGTAGCACAAGAAAGTAAGTAAACATTATTCGGAGCATCTGGAGTTACAGCAATATCTGTTCTTCGCGAACTTCCAACTTGATATGTTAAATTCCAAGTATCTCCATTATCAGTAGACTTATAAATACTATTAATCCCAGAGAAGTTCATAGAACTTGCATAGACTATACTAGGGTTAGTTGGATGGAATTCCATATCTTTTATAGCAGTACTATTAAATACTCTATCCCAATTCTCAGCACCGTCAGTAGATTTGAAAATACCATCTCTCGAAGAAACAATAACGATATCAGGGTTAGAAGGGTGTACTAAAACTCTAGTGACAACCTTACTTTCACTAAGTTCGTAATAAATGCTAGTTTCGTTGAATGATACCCCTGCATCAGTAGATTTCAAAAGACCGACTGAGTAATAATCTGCATTTGAACCCAATGTCCCATTAGCATCTCCAGTAGCCATATAAACGATCGTAGGATCAGATGGAGCAAATTCGATGTCAGAGATACCCAATGAAAGTTGGTCTGTCATTGAGATTTCTATCCAACTTTGACCTGCGTTCGTTGATCTCCACGCTCCACCCGAAGCAGAACCGGCTATCAAATAATTATCATTAGTTGGAGATATAGCCAAGTCATTGACCCTTCCAATTCCTTGTGATCTTCCTGTACTTTCAGGAGTCTTAAAAGGTCCGTATTTTTCCCATGTAACGGATTGAACAGAAGAACTCTTAGTTTTATCTAAGACTTTATAAAATTCTGCTAGTTTCTTTATCTCCATTGCATCTGGGGTACTTGACTCACCTTGAAGTCTCTGTTGCCAAAACCATTCCCATCTTTTAAATTGCTTCCATCCTTTCAATGTGTCAATTTCAGCATCTCCAATCAGCTCATTTTGAAAAACTTCTTGTATTAAATTAAATTTTAATTCTTTACTTTGTAAGTCTTCGAATTGCTGTGAATTTGTAACAAAAACACTTAGGAATAATAATACTATAATTTTTTTCATTCAATTCTTTTAATTTTTAATTATTTTCTGAGTAACAATATTGTTCTCAGTTTCTATCTGCATTATATACGTACCAATCCCTAAATCATTTAAATTCAACTCAATATTATTTGAATTATATAGGCTATTAAATTTCATAATAGTTCTACCTTCAAGGTCGATAATCTTAATATTTTTAACCAATAAAGATTCTTTATTAGATATTGTAACGATATCATTGAACGGATTTGGAGAAATTTTAAATAGACCATTATTTTCAAGTAAAGTCACAGTCGTAGAAACATAGTTATAAGTATCAGATATTCCTGTACATTCCATTCCATTAATAATAGTCTCAACATAGTAATCGCCTTCTTCTTGAGGTTTATACTTACTATCCTCTTCACCAAATAATAGATTTCCGTCTTGGTACCATTGATATTTATCAGCTTCCGTTGTAGTTTTTAGATAACCATCATTCTCAAAGCTAATATTTGGTTTTGGTGGAGATGGTAATTTTGTAATAGTTACGCTCTGAGATGTTGTAGGACAGCCATCAGTTGTAGTTGCACTTACAGAATAAGTCCCTTCTTCTTTAACCCAAATAACACGCTTACCTTTTTCACCATTAGACCATTCTGAATTTAAATATAATCCAGAATATTTAATTTCAACACTATCACCATCACAGAAAGTTGTATTAGTAATTACATTCAAATCTGAATCTGTAATTTTAATTTCTTTTACATCAATAAACTCTACTTCATAAACATCTGATTTTACTTCACAACCAGACTTATCGTAAACAGAAACAAAATATTCTCCACTAGTTTTAGGACTAATTTTTTTAGTTTTTTCACCTGTCGACCATTCAAAAGAATCATAATCTCCATTTTCAAGAGTTAGTTCTAAATCTTCTCCACTACATACTTTAATAAGATTGTTGTCAATTTCTACGTTCGAAGTAACATTAGGCAAGCCTAAATCACAATTGTTAACAGGAATTTCCCACATTCCTCTACCATAAGTCGCTGCTCGCAACATTCCGCTTGGATAATGAATTTTAAGTTCAGAAATAATAACTTGAGGCATACCTTGATCCATATATTGCCACTGACTATTAGCATCTTTTGTAAACACACCTATGTCTGTACCAATATAAATTCTATCATTTGATTCTTTTTGATAAGTAATACAATTTACTGGGAAATTGGGTAAATCACCTGAAATATTCGACGAATTATTTCCTGTTACTTTGAATACTTTATTCCCATTTTGGTATCCACTAACTACTACATATATTTCATCGGGTTTAGTAGGGTTTACTGTTAAGTTTCTAACTGATAATCCATTAGGTGCAGTATATACACTACTCCATGCTTGACCACTATTTGTAGTTTTAAAAACTTGGTTCGAAATAGCTGCGTAAATATAGTTAGAATTAGAAGGAGCTAAAGCTATTTCTGTAATTGAAAGATATGCTGGTAATCCAAAATCACTTAATTTTGTCCAGTTACTACCTTGATTTGTACTTCTATATACGTTTTGATATCCAACAAATATATTTGAATTATTCTCATCAATTGTTAATGGACTTACCCAAGAAGCAGTTTCATTAATACTAGGATTAAATGGATAAATTATTGGTTGTTGTCCCCAAGATTGACCACCATTAACAGATTTATAAAACACACCCGACCTTTGATAGTAGTTTGATCCATACATAACGTTAGAATTATTTGGGTCAATGTCACAATCAAAACCGTCGCCACCAAGGACAGCAATCCATTGAGTTGTGTTATACTTTAGTATTGTTCCATTATCTTGAGCTCCTGCAAGAAGTCTATCTTTATTATCAGTGGCTTGACCAAATTTATAATATTGAGTTATATTAAGACCAGTTGATATATTAGTCCAGTTTTCTCCATCATCAGTTGACTTATAAATACCTCCATCATTTCCAACATATAATGTACCTTTAGAGTCATATACTAATATGTGTTGGTCAGAGTGAACTTCATCAGCTCCTTGCCAAGCTTGCTGAAATGTTTTAATAGAGTAAGTAGTTCCACCATCAGTTGTTTTCCAATTATTAATCCCACCAATAGTTACTATGCTTTTACTCTTCGAAGATACTGCAATTGCTAAATCATACCATCCTTGACCTCCTTGAGGTACTTGACCATTTACTAGACCATCAAATGTGAAATAAAGGTAATTAGGACGACCACTTGAAGAGGTTACTTCAACCCACGATTGACCAGAATTTTCTGTTTTAAATACATTTCTAAATCCACCACTAGGATCAGTACTTAATCCATAACAAACACCAGGATGAGCGTCGTTGACAGCTAATTCAATTCTTCTGCAATTACTCACTACATATGCACCATTTGTGAACCAAGTTCCACTTACGTAGCGCATAACAGTATATTCGTTATTAGCTGTTCTAAAAGCACCATAAAGTATATCTGGGTTTGTTGGATGCATTTTTAAATCTCTACAAAGTGAAGCATGTGATTTAGTCCAAGTCACTCCACTATTATCAGAATGGTAAACCCCTGAATTAGTAGCGATTACAAACTTTGAAGAGTTGTTCTGATTTATAAGTACACTATAAATTATTACTTGATTCGATTGTTCGATTGATTGTGCAATTGCATCTACATTAACTTCTTTCCATGAATTTCCATTATCTGTTGATAATAAAAGACCTGAACTATATGCACCATATCCAGAACCTGATCCAGCTCCATTAGCATCACCAGTTGCAGCTAGAATAACTTCAGGTTTAGATTTACAAATAGCTAAATCTGATATTCCTAATGAATATACATCTGGCGTAACCGATTCTTCCCAGTTACTTCCTCCATCAGTTGATTTCCAAATACCACCTGTAGCAGCACCAACATAAATTATATTTGTATTAGATGGGTTAACAGCAATAGCATTAATCCTTCCAACACCTGTTCCAGTCCAATTATACGGACCTAAAGGCTGCCAATCATCCGGACCTTGAGTTTTATTATTCTTACTATATAAATAATTTGATCTAAAGTCATTATAATTATTCCTTAGCTCTGATCTTGAAGGTAATTTCCCATTAGCATCAACTCTTGAAGACCAAAAATATTCCCATCTTTTAAAAGGTTTAAATCCAACACCTTTTAATGGATTTTCTTGATCAGACTTCAGCTCTTTTAATTGATCAAAGTACTGATTATATTTTTCTGTTACTTCTTTGAAATCATTTTTATTAATTTCGGGTAATTCGGGAATATCTTGTTGTTGTGCATACATTAAACTAAATGTAATGAAGGAAACTGTCAGGAAAATAATAATTCTATTCATAATAAACCGTTTTATTGATACTATCTTTTTTTATTAAATCTATAAAAATATAATCTTTAAGTTACTAAATTATTTCAATAATTTATAATCGAATGGTATAGTTCTTTTTAAAATGTTGCATAAATTGAATATTTATACGTTTAAATGATTATATTAGATTTTTAAAGACACTTCAACTATTGATAACGTTACAATGTACAGTACTAAATACTCTCTATCTGTCTGCATAATTGCAAAAAATGAAGAAAATATGATTAGACATTGTCTTGAATCTGTAAAAGAAATTTCAAATGATATAATTGTTGTTGATACTGGATCAACAGATAATACCAAATCAATTGCACTAGAATATACTAATAAAGTACTAAATTATGAATGGAATGATGATTTTGCTGCAGCAAGAAATTTTTGTTTGAGCCATGCAAAAAATGATTTTATTTTATCAATTGATTGTGATGAAAGACTAGTGAATCCCAAATCATTAACTTCGAAATTATCTTTAATTAGTGAAGATATTGGTGGAGTAATGGTAAAAGTAGTTTCATATAATGACAAAAAAGAAGGCAAAGATGTTTTTAGTTCGAAAATGGTCAGACTATTTAGGAATAGTCCCAGTATTAGATTCGAAGGGATAATACATGAACAAGTATTGAATTCGATAATAGATGCAGGATTGAAATTAACTGATTCAGAAATTGAATTTATACATGAAGGTTATAATCATGATGCACTTACAATGAGAAAGAAACAAAAAAGAAATCTTGATTTACTTATTAGACAGACTAAATCTAATCCAGACGATGCTTATAATTTATTTCAATTAGCTCGTACCTATTTAGCGTTGAATGATTTGGACAATGCTGAAAAAGAAATAAAAAAAGCTATTAACCTTTCAATAGATAATGGCTCCGTTAAACCTCAAGCACTCAATTATGGCGCACTAATAGCTTATAAAAACAATCAAAAAGAAGTTGCAAAGGAAAGAGCAACTCAGTCTCTCATTTTGCAGCCTAATCAAGGGTTTGCGAATTACATCATAGGTGAATGTAATTATGATAATCATCTACATATTAAAGCGCTTGAGAATTATAATGCCATGCTTGAAGCTTATCAGAACGAAGATTTGAAAGCTAACATTATAGGTGACTATAGATTACCAACTTCACAAATCTATTTTAGGTTAGGTCGGTCGAATTTAGCGATAGGTAACCTTAAAGAAGCAAAAATAAATTTTAAGAAAGGATTAGATTATAATGAAAATGACTTGAACTGCCTTGTTGGAATAGCTGACATTTTAAATAAGGAATCTGATTATGATAACTCTTTATTATACTTAAGAAAAGCAAAACTTGTAGCTCCAAGTAAAAAAGAAATTGACGGATATATAAACACTGTACTTAAGAGTATTGAAAATAAAAAAGCTTCTCCCAAAGGCCAAAATTTGAAAATAGACAATAGTGAACAGCCTCTGATTACCTTATCTATGATAGTTAAGAATGAAGAAAAAATGATAAGAGGTTGTCTAGAGTCTGCTAAAAGAGTTGTAGATGAAATAGTAATAGTAGATACTGGTTCAACAGATAGTACTATAGAAATAGCTAAAGAATTTGGAGCAAAGATTTATCACTTCGATTGGATAAATGACTTTGCTGCAGCTAGAAATGAGTCACTTAAACATTCTAATGGGAAGTGGATACTCTATCTAGATGCCGATGAACGAATTTCACAATTTGAAGTAGATAAGTTCAGGAAATCTCTGAGTGAAGTATCTGAAGATACAGGTGGGTTGATTTGTACAATTGAATCACCACACGCAAACCTTACTGGAGGTGAGTCTGATGTACACAGAGGAAGTTACCCAAGAATATTCAGAAACTTAGGTGTTGACAAAGTAAGATTTCAAGGAAGAGTTCATGAACAAATCTCACCTTCATTGAAAGAAAATAATCTTCAATTAATGCAATCAGATATAATTATTTATCACCTTGGATACGATCAATCTCGTGAGATAATGGAAGGTAAAATAGAAAGAAACTATCGTATGTTATTGCAACATGTGAGAGAAGAACCGACAAATGGGTATGCTTGGTATCAATTAGGGCAAACTTTAGGGCACATGAATTTGAAAAAGGAAGCTGAAGAAACTATAAAATTTGCTTTAAAATGTGGAAACCTCTCCCCAATGATTGAAGCAAGTGCATCAGCTAGTCTGGCTCAATTTACTGGAAATGATAAAAGATTTGAGGAAGCATTGAGTTGGGCAGATAGGTCATTGAAGCTAACACCTAATAGTCTTTATGCTATGAATCTTAGGGCTTATTCGTTATTACATCTTGGAAAGTTTGAAGAAGCTGAAAAAGAGTTTGAAAAAACCTTAGAATTAAAAAGTAAGTTTTATAAAAGTACTCCAAATTCTGGGTATGATGTTGATATACCAAAGTCTGTTATAGAAGATGGTCTTAAAAAAGCCAAAAATAAAATTTATCCTAAATTATAGTTCGCTTAAAATAGAATCTAACTCAGAGACTAATCTATCAATCATATTATTATCAATAATATAAGGAGGTACTAATCTTAAAACAGTATTAGATGTTGAGTTAGTAATAATTTTTCTATTAAGCAATTCTAAAACAATAGGTTTAGCAGGAAAATAAAACTCTAACCCACACATTAATCCTAACCCTTTGTAAGTTTTGATTCTTTCTGGATATTTCAGAATTAATTCCTGTAGCTTCTTTTTCAAATATGCTGAAATACGATTAATGTCAGTTTGTAATCCGTCATTTAACTTTTTTAATACAACCAATCCGGTTGCACAAGCTAGTGCATTTCCACCAAAAGTAGTTCCATGTTGTCCTGGTCCCAATAGGTTAGCCGACTTCTCATTAAGTAAAATAGCACCTATTGGAATACCTCCACCTAATCCTTTAGCTATAGTGACAATATCTGGTTTCACATCAAAATGCTCAAAACTAAAAAATTTACCTGTTCTGCCTAGCCCAGATTGAACTTCATCAGCTATAATTAAAAAGTTAAATTTTTCTTGTAATTCAGTAATTTTAGTTACCCATTCAGGATCAGCTACCGTAAGTCCACCAGAACCTTGTATAAATTCAATAAAAACAGCAGCTGTATTTTCATCTATCTTTGTTTGTAAATCTTTTATGGAATTAAATTCAAGTATATCTACATCATCTATGAAGGGGCCCATTCCATTTTTATAGTTTTCCCCTTCCATCAATGATAAAGCACCATAAGTACGACCATGAAATCCACCTGTAAAAGCTATTACTTTCTTTTTATTATTGATACTCCCCCATTTCCGAGCAAACTTCAGAGCACCTTCTGTCGATTCTGCTCCTGAATTCGAAAAGAACACTTTATCGTATCCAGATATATATTTAAGCATTTCCGCTAATTCGACTTGAGGTTTCTGATAAAAGAAGTTTGAAACATGGAGGTATTTACCAGACTGTTCCGTTATCGCTTGGACTATTTCACTATTCGAATGACCTAAGACATTAACAGCAATGCCACCTAGTAAATCTAGATATTCATTACCCTCAACGTCGTAAATGTAACAACCTGATGCATAATCAATCTCAACAGGGAGTCTTCCATAAGTTTGAAGAATTGCTTCGTGCTCTCTCTCAATAAGATTCAATGTCATTTATTTACCATCTAGGATTATTGGTGAATCTCCATTACCCAATACAATAACTTTCGAATTTTTTGATTTTACTAATTCTTGCATTACTTTTATTCTTTCAAATTCTATCAGCTTTGAAGAAAGACCAGTATTTATAATTTTTTGAGCATCAGCCACACCTGCTGCTTCTTCTCTCTTTCTTTGAGCTTCTTTAATCTCTTTTTCTAATACATAGACCATTCGTTGATCTTCTTGAATAGCTGTGATCTTTCTTTCTATACTTTGTTTAACACTAGTTGGTAAATCTATTTGACGTACTAGCATATCTTCCAACTCGAACCCTCTTGCATTCAATGTTTCAGCAATAGCATCTTTTACTTGCTTTTCAAATTCGGCTCTCTTATCTGAGTATAGTTCAATCGCATCATAATCTACAGCACTTTCTCTAATTTGTGATCTCACAATTGGACGAATTATTTTATCTTTGAAATCTTGACCAATTTTTTTGATAATAGTAGGAGCTGATTCTGCTTTAGTTTTATATAAAACTGTTAAATCAATTATTACTTGCAAACCGTCTTTACTTAAAACTGATACAGCATCATCACCAATTTTTTCTCCTTCTTCTTTTACTGATGACATTGTATAGTTTTGTGTTTGAGTGGTTAGTATAATTACATCTATAAATGGATTTACAAAATTTAAACCTTCATTTAATATATCACTTTGCACTTCACCAAATAATTTTTTTACTCCTATATGACCTGCATCTACTACTTTTATAGTAGTTGTAAGAAGCCCTAATACCATAACAATAACACCTATAGTCGAAACTAAGCCCTTGAATTTGCCTAATGGTAGTGCATCTTTTTGTAATGTAAGCCCTATTACAAGTATAATTATTCCGAATATTAGCAAGCCCATTAGTGTACCTTTTTATTTATAACAATATATATTAAATCAATTTAGTAATTATTTACCATTTGAAAAACCATTGAAGCATTAACTACTCTTTTATTGCACCAGCGGTTAATCCTTTGATTATCTGTTTTTGAAAAACTATAAATAGAATGATAATTGGTATTGCTGACATAGAAGCGCCTGACATAAGGTGTCCCCAATCTATAGATTGTTTTCCTAGGTAGAATGTCAATCCAACAGGCAATGTCCAATAGTCTGAATTATTAGTGAACAAAAAAGGGAAAAGAAACGAGTTCCAATTCATTAAAAAAACATAGACAGCCAATACAATAATAATTGGTTTTGCTAATGGAAATATAATTTTAGTTAAAACTTGAAACTGACTAGCTCCATCAATAATTGCTGCTTGCTCTATGGCTTCAGGTATATTTGATAAATATTGTTTAACTAAAAATACACCGAATGGAGTAATTAGCCATGGTATTATTAAAGCTTGATATGTATTTATCCAATCAAAATTAACCATAGTTCTGTAAAGTGGTATCATGATTACATGAGGAGGTATCATCATAACGCCAATAATAGATAAAAGTATTAACTTATTACCTTTAAATCTTTTCCTAGCTAATGCATACCCAGTAATTGTGCAAAAAAATATATTACCTATTGTTACAGCAATGGCTACAAATAACGAGTTCAATATATATATGTCAAAAGAATCGGAAGAAAGCGCTTCTTTATAATTATTTAAATTATAGTCAGAAAATAAAAGTTTTGAAGTACTATCTAATGTCTCTGGATTTGTTTTAAATGATAAAATCAACATCCAAACTATCGGGAATGCCATTCCCAATGCGATAAGAATAAGCGCTGAGTATATAATGTATTTTTTAACCAATACTAATACTCTTCATTAAAGTAAAAGAATTGAGATATTAATTCACCCAGTTCATTTTCTACAGATTTATACTTACCTACTGAGTTCCCATTGAAAATAAAGGCATAAGCTAATTTTTCGCCATCTAGTGTAGTAGTTACACCCGATAGACCACTGACATTACGCAATGTTCCTGTCTTACCGATTAGAATGTCTTCGGCAGCCGTATTCTTCATTCTTTTTCTTAGCGTCCCATCTTCTCCTGCTATTGCTAAACATTGGATAAATCTTTCACCGTAGCTTTGTTTACTAATATTTTCAAGAATTTTAACTAATGCTTCAGTCGTAACTAAATTTCTTCTAGATAAACCTGAACCATCATTAATATATACTCCTTTGCTAGGTATATTCTGATTGTTCAAGACTTTATAGGTTAAATCTTGAGCTCCAAAATAATTATCATCATAAAGTGGATTATGAGCACCAATTATTTTGAATAGGTTTTCAGCTATGTAATTGTCACTATTTTTATTCAATACATCAAGTACTTCAAATAAATCTCTTTTGATTACCCCTAATGTATTTTTTGAATTAAAACTTTTTTTATTATCTGAACATTTTTCTAATCCACCTAGAACTTTGACACCTGCTCTAGAGAGACTTGATTTTAATACACCGGCAGTTGCGATGGCAGGATCTTTTAAATAATATCGGTATGCTCTACTCCTTCCTTTTCTTAGATTACCTCTTACTACAAATATTTGTTCATTTTCTTCATTCATGCTACTGCTAATGGATACTTTATCTGAGTCATTTTCTT
>JAUHXN010000050.1 GCA_030426865.1 bacterium
GCATATCAGTTACATTACCCATATCTTTTAACACATCACCATTACACTCCTGTACATAAGTAGGGATAGGGGCGTTGGTATCAGGTTTTGTCAAATCTTTAAGGGCAGCCGAAGTTGGGAAACCATATGATTCATAAGGAGCATAACCATAAGAATAAGAAGCAAATCTTGTAGAATCAGACTTGATTCCATAAACACCTTCAGTCCCTAATGTTATAGTAGTTGTTGCAAATCTTTTACCTTGGTAAGGTATTGCAAATTCCTTGAAACCGCCACCAAATTGCTGTGATATCGGAACCCATTGAGGCTCTCTACCGTTAGTAGAAAACTCTGCAAACTGTAAATCCTCAGGCATAAAATCTTCATGCAATTCGAATACTAGATTGATATAGTTCTCAGTAAATACATCACCACCACCTAATGCATTGGGTGATGCAAAATACATCTCAGTTTGGAATTGCTCTATAGGAGTCTGAACCATCTGGAATGGATCACTTTGCCCACCAATTCCATCTTCTTGTGTACCAGTGTTATAGTACATAACTTGTATTGGTTTGTCTGCACTAATAGTAGCTATTTTCGGAGGGTTCTGTACTTGTACAGGTCCTTCGTCAACATACATAGGCCATAGTCTTGTTTCTATATAAGCTTTACCCCAAGTGTCACCACCACCTTTTTTGATAGTACCTATGTAAGCACCGTCACGAAATATTTCTGTATTGTCTTCAGAAGCGTAAACTCTAATAATACCATTAAACCCTCTCTTAGCCATAGGAACAACATAATATTGCTTACCCCAAGTATAAGTAGGTAACTCCATCTCTACGGTATAGTCACACCAGAAATTCCCTACTGGGAAGTTTGCACAGTGGACACCAGATACTATTGAGAATGGTTTATTTGCTTCAAAGATACTACCAGATAAATCTTGTTCTACATCATCTACACCTAATAGCCAAACATCACCACGCATCATTGTTACTGCAGTAGATTGCCCAGTTCTTATTAACTGACCACCGTCTAATTTTACTGCATCGTCACCATTAGGACCACCACCCATTGTGAAATTTACTTTAGTGTTGTCATAAGCTGCTGTAACACCTGTGAAAGGTGAAGCAAGTCCACTATAGTTATAGTAAAGTTTAAAGTTTGGTTCTTGATAAACCATGTTTATATATTTTGTACCGAAAGCAGAAACTGGAATAGCTAAGAATCCATCAGATGTTGCACGATATTTTACTACAACATAGATAACTATGGGGTCATCTGAGTAAACATGAATCCCAGCACCTTTGTAAACTTTAGCAGGAGGAGTTTGATTTGTTCTAGCTTGGTGAAGAACAGCTTGACCCTCAACAGGCTTAACAGCAAACTCAATTACACCATTTGGTACAGTCTCTTGAGTCTTGTAAAAACCATTGCCTGGAACTTCTACAACTACCCTTGTTTTCGAAGGTGACGCAACCAAGATTTTTATAAAATTGTCGCCAGTTGTTTCTTCGTAACAAGGAGGAATCGTAAACCAATACTCTTTACCAACATTACTTTGCCCCATCATTAATGGGAGTTTTTCTTTCATCTCTTCTTCATCTACACCTGCCAAAATATCTTTGGGCATGGTCATGGAGAA
This sequence comes from bacterium, assembly GCA_030426865.1. GTDB lineage: Bacteria > Bacteroidota > Ignavibacteria > Kapaibacteriales > UBA2268 > PGYR01. The sequence continues at coordinate 1,631 of JAUHXN010000050.1, forward strand.
AATTAAAAGTAGCATTAAAGCTAATTTAGTATACATAGATTTCATAGTGAAAGCCTCTTAATTTAAATAGATTAATTGTTTTATTCATTAATTGAAACTAAAGTTACAAAATTTCAAACTTCTTTAAAAGGGAAATTTTGAATTATAGCTGTGATAGTAATAACAGTTCAAAGTATTATTTGTCACAATTTATTCAATAATAATTTCGAGGTTCAAAGCTTCCTCTAACATAGCTTTTCGTCGGTTGGCTCCCCAAGTCTCTATATCAGGAGTTTCGGAGTCATTTTCAATGATTTTTATTGTTAATCGGTTGTCATCTATTGTTAAATCAACGTCTTCTACATTTTGTATTTGTCGTCGGTCTAGTCCTTCTGCTATTCTTAATATACCTGCCAACAACCAAACAATTTCCTGTTTTTTGTGGCTTAGCATATTATAGCTGTTGTGGGAGCGGTTCGGATGGCTTTTTCGATGGTACCTTGCTATATTTGCAATTAATTCTGCTTCATCGTTTGTGAAGCCAGTCATTATACTATTTTTAATTAGGTAAAAACTATGTTTGTGGTGTTTATCATGCGAGATATGGAACCCGACATCATGTAAATAAGATGCAGACTCTAATAATTCTCTTTCGTAATAACCTTTACCGTGAATTGGTTCTAACTGATCAAACATTTTATTACATAATTTTCTTATATGTTCTGCATGTTTCATGTCAGCACCGTATTTAGCAGCTAGCCCTGTTACAGTCTTGTAGCGTAATTTGGTTAGCTGATGATACTGTTTTAAATTTTGAATCTTTTCTATAGTATCAAATACTACTCCTTCGCGAAGAGAATAATTAGATACAACGAAGTTCTTTATCCCTAGTTCCTCTATTGCTACTTCTACTATCAAAGCACCAGCAGTTATAATATCAGCCCTTGTTGCATCCATACCATTAAGTAATGCTATATTTTCAGGAGTTGATGCTTTTTTAATATCTCTTATTACTTTTAGAACGTGCTTTGCTTTAACTGTAAGTCCATTCAGTACAGTAGGTAATTCTGCATTTTTTCTTAAATACGCCATAGATAATAGAGTAGTCATTGTCCCCGAAGTTCCAACTGTAGTAGTGAATCCGACATTTTCTATTTTATCTAATGTTTGTGCCCATTCTCCTTTGATGAATTTTTTACATTTTGCTATGCTGTCCTCGGTGGAAGGTATTCCATCGAAATATTTTTTCGTAAGTCTAATCGCACCTAGTTTATTGCTTTGTAAATGTAACATTTCTCTTTGTTCTGTTACTATAGTCTCAGTACTACCACCACCAATATCAATAATAAGAGCTTTTTCAGATAAAATTGGGAGCGCATGAATTACTCCTAAAGAGATAAGACGGGCTTCTTCTACACCGGAAACAACTTCTAACTCAACTCCTGTCTCACGTTTGATTAGGTCTATAAATTCATCTTTATTCTTTGCTTCTCTTACTGCTGAAGTTGCTACTGCTCTAACTTGTGCATTTTCATTGAGGGCAAGCTTATTGAAAGCTCTTAAAGTAGTAACAGCTCTTTTTATGGCGTCTCTTTGAAGATAGTTCATATCTCCACTACTAGATCCAAGTCTGACTATCTCTTTGTCCCTTGAAATTATATTGAGTAACCCATTTTCGTCAACAGAAGCGGTAACCATATGAAATGAGTTAGTTCCTACGTCTATAGCTGAGATTATTTGTGAAGTCATATCTATTGTTCTTTTCGTTTATTGCCTGCCTTGCCTTTAAAAACTTTTGTCTCTCCCTTTTCGTAAATTACGTCACTATTATCGGGGGATCTATTAGTTTCCTTGTTCTTCTTTTGGGCTTGCGAGTTATTTACTTTTTTGAATCCAGTTAATGCAAGTATTAATTTAGTAGCTCCTTTGAAAAAGACTACTATGATTCCTAGTATAATTATTAGAAAAATTAATATTTTTCCCATTTTTCTTTTATTTATTGATTCGTAATAATGTTGTCAAACTTAGCTTATTCTTGCTATAGACAACTGATTGCTTTTATTATTCTACTTAAATATTAAAAATAATATAATTAGAACTATCGGAGATATATATATAACTCCATCAAACCTATCTAAAAACCCACCATGACCTGGAAAAAAATTAGAGCTGTCTTTAACTTCAGCATCTCGCTTGAAATGTGATTCAATCAAATCACCAAGTTGGCAGAATATAGTAATAACTACTCCAACTAAAATGTTGTTCAATAATCCGAAACTAGGATTAAGCCAAGCAGTAAGCCCGACGAAGCCGGCTGCACCAAAAAGAAAACCTGCTATTGCCCCTTCCCAAGATTTTTTAGGACTATGTCGAGGGAATAATTTATGTTTTCCTATCACTCTCCCAATAAAATATGCAGCGCTATCACAAAGCCAGATAGTTATAAACAGCGTAAGTACAAAGTACCCGAAATCAATTTCAGTAGTAGTTAGATTATTAAACTCACGAATAGCAATTAGACATAGTAATGGAAATGTGATATACATTATCCCACCAATACTGATAGATATATCTGTAATAGCTGAGATTCCTTTTTTATATAGGCCGTACGTAATCAAATAAGTCCCAACCAAAGTAGGAGCGAGTATAGTATAAATCAATTCGAATTCAAGTACATTAGATACTGTAAGGTAGAAAATTATTCCAACTATCAAACTAATTACTATAGACGCCCTTTTCATAGGGTGGTGTCCTTTGTTTTCGGCCATCGAGTAGAATTCGTGTAACCCGAATGCTATAATAATTAGTATCCCTAAGGAGAATAAAATTCCTCCCTGTAGAAATAAAAATATAGCTAATGGTATCCCAATTGCTGCCGTTACTATTCTTTTTCCCAACTCTTTCATATTTTACCAGAAATAAAAATGAAAATATAAGAAAAAATGTCAATAAAGTTTGATGATATAAAAGTATTCTGCGATTTTGATGGGACTATAACACTTCAAGATGTTGGAAATGAGCTATTTAAAGGAGTAGATGATTTTGAATTATTAAACAAACTTTTCATAGAAGAAAAATTAACCATTTATGAATATTGGCACAAGCTTTGTAGTAAACTACCCAAAGGTACTAGCATTGATATGGTAAGAGAGCAATCAAGAAAATTTGAGATTGACCCTTATTTTAAAAATTTTGTTGAGTTTTGTGAAAAAAATAAAATAAAACTCTTTATTGTCAGTGATGGTTATGATATTTATATCAATGAAATATTGCAATCAAATAATATCAAGCTTCCAATTTGTAGTAACAAATTGATTGATAAAGGTACTCACTTAGAGCCAGAATTTACTTTTGCTTCCGAATCGTGTAATTGCTATTCGGCTAATTGCAAACGAAATTTTGTTCTAAATCAAAGTGAAGAAAATACTTTGAAAATTTATATTGGTGATGGCTACTCAGATTTTTGCGGCGCAGCCCACTGTGATATTATTTTTGCGAAAAAATATTTAGCTACATATTGTAATGATAATAGTCTGCCTCACTATAACTTTAAATCTTTTTTCGACGTGAAAAGGATATTGGAAAAAAAACTAAATGACAATCAGTTTAAAAAGAGAAATCGTGCAACCGTTGATTCGAATAATGCATTCAAATATGAGTAAGATAACATTAACTATATTCCTCGTTCTATTTAGTTTGCTTAGTAGTAATCAGTTGCTGGTTGCAAAAGAATACTTAGTCAATATAGATGAAATTCAAGTAAATGGTGAAAGTGCCGATACTTATTATGGTGACCAAATAGTTATTTCAAATTCTGACTCTATTCTTTTTAACTATTCGGTTAATCCAAAATTAGAAAACGAACCGGTATTGTATCGAGTTATGCTTATTAGGGGCAGAGATACTTCTGTGAATGTTATTAGTGGCATGGAAGTAAGATATGCGAATTTGCCCCAATCCGAATATGAGTTTATAATTAGCGCCTTCGATAGTAACGGTGAATGGAACTCTAAAGAAGATAAGTTAAAATTTAAAGTTGATAATAATCTGAATTCAGTATTGCTAAAATCTAAGAACTTAGAAATACAGATTGCAGAATTGAAAAAGAAATTAAAAGAGTTAGAAGAAGACAATGGTATTATTTCGATTGTTTCTGATATAGCTCTGATCGTACTTATAATAGTTATATTAACATTTGTGATTATTTCCTTCAAAAACAGACCGAAGAAGAAGAAATCATCACTTGCTACTACACAAAGTGAGGTAAAAGTGGCTAACTCGAATCAAAATGATTTGGCAAAAGAAAATGCTAATCTAAAATCAGAACTAGCAGCGTTGAGAATGCAGATAGATAAAATGCAAGATCAGAGTCGTAATCTGATAATGCAAAATAAAGAATTGCAAGAAACTCTTAATTTAACTGATAAGTCCAAAAAAGAATTAGAAGATCTTCAGAAACAAAAAGAAGAACTCTTTGCAGTAATTGTACATGACATTAAAAATCCTGCTTCAGTAATCAAAGGATTAGTTGACCTACTTACAAACTACGATAGTACTGCTTCTGACTTTGATGATATTATGAAAGATATAGCAGCTAGCTCGAGTAGAATACTTATGCTTTCCTCAGAGATAAGTAAAATTATGGCTCTAGAAGGATCTGAGATGAAATTACATTTCGATGAAGTAAATATCAATGATATTGCTCAAGATGTATTCACTCGTAACTCTTATAACGCGAAAAACAAAAGTCTTACTTACGAATGTATGTTTGATAATGACTTGCCAGAGATATCTGTAGATATTTTAAGAATAGATGAGGTAATGGATAACCTTATATCTAATGCTATCAAATATACTGAGAGAAATGGCTCTATATTAGTAGAGACTACTTTTGATAAAGACAAAAATCATATAGTTTATAGTGTAAGTGATACTGGTCAAGGTCTTTCGGAAGAGGATATAAAGAGTACTTTCCAGAAAGGGGCTACTCTAAGTAGTAAGCCAACTGCTGGTGAATCTGCTACAGGACTTGGACTATGGATAGTAAAGAAAATGATAGAAGCACACGACGGTTATGTTTGGGTCAAAAGTAAGAAAGGTGAAGGTTCTACTTTCGCGTTTTCTATACCTGTAAAAAGAAAAGTAAAAGTTGAAGGCAATAAAGAATTAGCAAAAGCTTAATCTTTGAATATAAAGTCGAATAGTAAATAAGATGCTGTTATAACAGCACCTGCATACGCAAGGGTAACTAGTAAATCTGATTGGATTCTCTCTGGTGATGCTCCGACTATACTAAGTATAGTAGCATCGATTGATAATAAGATTATAGGTAAAATAAGGGGGAAAGCTAAGACTGGAAATAAGGCTCCCTTTGATGATGCTTTGGCAATTAGTGCCGATATTATAGTAGAGGCAGCTGAAATACCTATACTCCCAGTTAATACACTAAGCCAATACATTCCCAACTCTGATATTACAAATGTAGAGTTAAATATAAGCAGTAAAGCTACTGTAGATATATTGGCTGCAATTCCAAATACAATATTATAGACTAATTTGCCAAAATAGATACTAGTAGAATCGGAATTGATTTTGAGAAACATCCACGTACCTCTTTCCTCTTCTGTAACAAAGACTCTGCTCTGCCCAATCATAGATGTAAAGAAAATAAGAATCCAAGTTATTCCAGCAAAGATCTCGTCAGAAAGCGTGTTAGAAGAGACAGAATAACTAACAATAATAACAGAAGTAAGTACAAAAAGAAATACTGATGCTGCAGACGAGAAATTCTTAAATTCGGTCAAGAATTCTTTATACAGTACTCCGTATATTCTTCTAAAAATATCCATTATAGAGGGAATCTGATACCAGTTCTAACTCCTACTACAGAAAGTGTCCAGTTAGCATCATCAACCATATTAGTCAATCTTTGCGCATAGCCAGCTTCTAGGAAAGCATTAATGTTTTTATAGGCATTAATACGGAAACCTAGCCCAAGATTAGCAGAGATACCCACTTTATTAATAGAACTAAGTGAATTTATTTCTAATTCAGAGACATTACTTCCGTTAGCAAAATTATAATCTTGAGGCATAATAATCTCTTTTTCTGCAGTTATACCAGTACTGAGTGGTATGTCAAACTGTAACCCACCCATCACATATATATTATTAGTAAATAAGTATTCTACACCTAATACTACGTTCGTAAATATACCATCTAATTCGAAGTTTATAGATTCTCTATATGGTTCTAGTTCACCATTCAATGGATTTCTAACTGAACTAGTTGTCGAATCAGGTGATTGCATTAGTCCAGAATATTGCATAAAATTCAATCGACCCATCAGATTTATTCTCTGGTCTATTCTATATGTGGCTATCATTCCAAACTCTACAGAGCTAGATACAATATCAGAGAATGTCCCTTTACTAACTAAATTGCCAGTTCTACTAAAGTCAGCAAAATGATTTATATAATTGTAACCTAAAGACACACCATATTCCCAAGGGTCTGATTCGCCACAACTTGCTTGCAAACCTTCTTGTAATGTATATTGATAACGATTAGCAATCTGATTGAAAGTGTAGCAAAGTGTATATTCAGCAATATTACCTGCCAAATCGGTTGCTTCTATTTTTACTGATAAATCTTTGTTGTAATTCTCGTTACCAAAATTCACAATAACTTGTGGGGTACCCGGCTCAAACTTTGCTATAGTATAGTCGAAACCTGTATTCTGGAATAGGTTTACTTTCGCTATCCCTCTGTCATTGTTTCTATCATCTCTTATTAGTAATTTGAATCCATCTTTATCAGTAGTATAATCAATGAATGGCTTCTCTCTGTCGGGGATTTCTACATACTCAGAGAATGATTGACCACCTAGGGAACCGTAAGCATCATATCTATCATCACCATAACCGAACCCATAAGAAGTCATACCAAATGGTTCACTACACTCGATAACGTGCGTACCATAATTAACACTTATTTGAGCGAATGAATATCTTGTATCTCCCAACTTGCGAAATCTATTAGCATCTACTTTTATACCATTTAAGCGGATAGAGTTTAGTGCCTTCGTTGGTGCTACTACATTTACAAAATGCTCCCAAAACCCATCAACTGGTGTCGCAAATCTATATTTCTTTAAAAATTGCTGAGTTGGACTTATTAGGCACATCATCGGGTCACCAATTCTGTCACCATTGTCAAAACCCTGAGAGAACTGAGCTACTAAAACAGGATTAGAAGCAGTAACTTGTACTGATTTGTCCGTCTCTCTTTCTAAATGTTGTCCAGCATTCAATGTACCGATTAGTTTCGAATCTTCGAATACTCTTGTTCCATCTACATTAGCTAGTACACGATAGTTGTAGAAACTACGTTTTTTGAATGCACCTATATAGAAATGCTTACCCCAAGAGTGCAATGGAGGAACTTGCTCTACTAAGTGATTACAAGCAATAACATCTGTTGGGACATAAGCACATTGATGACCACTAAATACCGCTATTTTTTTATCGGATTCTATCAAACTACCTGTCAAATCACAGTTGTCAACGCAAGGTACAGTATTAGCTGCCGCTACTTGATAAACATCACCTTTGTTAAGCATTATTGTAAAAGGTCTTCCTCGTTTGTGACCGCCATCAGTATCTACTGTCGGTGTTATAGTAACTCTGGTACTATCTTCAGTTGCTACTACTGCCATTTCAGCCATTAGCTTAATAGATACATCATAGCACATTACTCTGTACGATGTTCCTAATACATTAAGAGGTAACCCCATAAATGTATCAGTGGTTAATTTTCTTCTATTTAGTCCGTAAACCGAAATAGGTACATCGGCAGTTACATGAAGTGCACGACCACTCTCTATTATCTCAGAGCTAGTGACTTGTGCCAATGGAGAAATCTGCAATGCTTTTACAGTTCCTCCTTTCACGAATACTTGCTCTTTGAAACGAATACTTTTTATTTCAATAGTTACATTTGCGTCTTTGTCAGAAGTTAAGAATAACTTCAAATCGAGTTGAGTTGCATTCGGGTTGTTTTTATCTGCATCATTATGATTACGCATAAAACAAAGCCAAAACTCTGTACCTTCTGGGCTCTTCTCACGCAACAATTTATTTTTATCTACTTGTGAGTAAGCACCAAATGTTATACTTAATAATAGTAATAAACCAATAGATAATCTCATCATTTTATCACCACGAATCTTTGTGATAAAACTTTATAATCTGTTTCAATAATTAATAGATAAACACCAGCAGCTAGAGTACTAAAATCATTTCTTAGCTGTAGTGTATATTTTCCATCCATCAGTAACTCATCACCTTTGTACTCAATTCCAGCTTCATCTGTCAAGCGGAAATGCTTTTCTATACAATCTGCGTTACAAAACTCACTTAGTTTGTCCGAACCATTCAGATTATAAGTAGAAAGTTTTATTCTGGTTGGTTGAGTAAATCGGATTTCAGCTCTTGCTTCTCTGTGGAGAGGGTTAGGGTAGAAGTTCCCTATATAGGATTTATCTGTTTCTGTTACAGGTTCAGGAATATTCACAAAACCTTCTTGAAATTCGGTTACAATTTCAACATTTCTCAGTATAAACGAATAGGGAGTAATATTAGCGAGTGTGTCCGGTCCAGCTAATACTTCAAATTCTAGATAGAATAATATCCCGGACTCATTGTCTATTTCTTGGGTGAACTCAACAAAAAAAGTAGAATTCCTGTAATTATCCGAGTTTAATATAGTGCCGGTATTTATCTCACTATCAGTGATAATAGACTCACCTTTGAGTACTACATCTTTGAAATCAAGCATTAATGCATTGAAATTGAACTCTATCCTAAAAAGGTTAGAAGTGTCTAGATAGACAAAACTTTCAGTTATATCTGCATATACTGGTACTTGTATTGTCTGCCCCTTTTCGGCAGTAGTGTCATTTACTTTAATGCTAGTAGAATAAGCACTATGAGTAAAGATAAATATAAAAAATGTTATAAGTAGCTTCATAAAAGCAAAAATACGGATTAATTACCATTAGAGAATATACAAAAGTACTTAAACTTTAGTTCTAAGAAAAAATTATGTCTTTTGCTTTTTCTTTTTTGCAGCTGGAAATAGAATATTATTTAATATTAATCTATATCCAGGAGAATTTTTATGCAAGTCCAAATCAGTTGGAGGGTCACCTATAGCATGTCTGTAATCTTCTGGGTCGTGTCCTCCGTACCAAGTGAAAGTACCACGCCCGTAGTTGCTATGTATATAGCGAACTTCGTTAGTACCCTCTCTTTCAGCAAGTATAGTTACTGATTTTTTTATTTTTTCTTTGGCAAATGCTGTTGTTTGCCCCAAAAATCCTTTCACAATTCCAGTATGGCACTGAGTTAGCATAGTTGGAACTGGGTCATATTTGGCAGAAAACTCAAATAGAGTGAAATAATCAGATTCGGGATTATTCAAACTAGTAGCCCCAACGTCAATATCAGAAAACTCATATTCGGAAGGATCCATCTTCAATCGGAAATTCTCAAAAGCAAAGGTCTTTTCAAAATCTAGCTTGTCTTGAGATGCCATATCCGCTGGGTCACCGTCAAACATAGATGCAACTATATCTACTCCCTCTGCTGCTAAAGCTATATCATAAGAGTCAGTCGCCGAACACATAGCAAAGAGGAAACCACCATTAGCTACATACTCTTTTATCGTTTTCGCTACTTCCAATTTCATCTGTGATACTTTTGCAAATCCCAACTTTTTAGCCATATTCTCGTTGAGTGCAACTTGCTGTATATACCAAGGCGCATTTCGATAATTAGCCCAGAACTTACCAAACTGACCAGTAAAATCTTCGTGGTGGAGGTGAAGCCAATCGTAATCTTTTAGCTTACCATTTATAACATCTTCGTCCCACACCATATCATAATCTACTTCGGCGTATTCCAAAGCCATACGTACAGCGTCGTCCCAGGGCTGTGTACCTTTGGGTACATATACTGCGATGGTCGGAGCTTTCTCTAGCTTCACTACATCTTCGTTCACATTGTCGGCTTGCACTTGAGCGTATATCTGAGCGGCATTACCATCGGATATCTGCTCGAATGTCACCCCACGTACTCGGCACTCTAGGGCAATTTTCTCTGAATAGTCTGTCATAAATGCGCCGTCACGATAATTGAGCAGCCAATCCACGGTTTTGTTGTCTTTGATAACCCAGAAAGCGATGCCATAAGCCTTCAGGTGATTGGTCTGAGCCAAATCCATTGGTATTAGTATCTTCTCTGCCTTAGTGGTAGAGAAAGCGAGAACAGCGATTATAAATAGGAGTAGTGTTTTTTTCATCATATAAAACTTTATTTCTTATATTAGCGTAGTCTAAAAATGAAACGATTAACTCGGTAAAATGTTAGGGTAATTGGGGTATTTAACATTTTACTTATTGCAATATATTATTTATATTTGGTAATACAGGAAAATATAAAATAGGTTTGTTATGAAGAATTATAATTTAGATACAGGTAAAAAATACATTAAAGATATTTTTTCACCAGAATGTTTTTACAATATTCCTGAGTATCAAAGACCTTATGTGTGGGGTGAAGATCAGATTACAATATTGTTAGATGATATAACAGCAGCTTATGACCAAGATGAAAATAAAGAGTATTTCCTCGGTTGTATGATATGGAACACCAAGAAAAATAAGGAAAATGGAATTGAATTTATTTGTCAAGATATTTTAGATGGTCAACAAAGGTTTATAACTTTATATATTTTACAAGGGGTCATAAGAGACTTAAGTTCAGATGAAAAATTAAAGTTAAAAGTGACTGAAAGGATGAAACAAGAGAAGGATGAGTATGATGGAGTTCCTGAAAGGAATAGAATTGTATTTAAGATAAGAGATGATAAAGATTTTCTAGAGAAATATTTATTACTAAAGGATAGTACAACAAAAGAAGAAGAATTAGATAGCATAATTAATACTAAAGGTACATCAACATCTGTAAAAAATATGGCTGCCGCAATTTTAATTATGAGACGTTGGTGGTTAAAGATTAAGGATGAGAAAGGCAATAACGATTTTCAAATCTATTTGAGAAAGTTCTTTGCATATTTGTCATCTAAAGTATTAGCAATTTATTTAGCAACTCCTAATAATCTTGATGACGCGTATAATTTGTTTACTGTTTTAAATAGTAGGGGACTTCAACTGCAAGTAAGTGATATTTTGAGGGCACAAAATTTACGTATTATTGAAGATGACACTACAAGAAATAAATATGCAGAAAAATGGTCTTCTTTTGAGGATAATATTGG
>JAUHXN010000355.1 GCA_030426865.1 bacterium
ACAATAGATTTTTTCCTGGTGCTGTTATATCAGCTGCTCCTCAGGATTTGAAATACAATGACGAGCCAACCAAAACATATATCGGCGATGATAATGTAATACGAGAATACGCAACTATCCACCGTGGAACAACAGCAACAGAAAAAACAAGTTTAGGTAACAACAATCTTATTATGGCTTATTGTCATATTGCCCATGATTGTAAGTTAGGTGATAATATTGTAATGGCAAATGCTACTCAGTTAGCAGGTCATGTTAGTATAGACGATTGGGTAGTAATAGGAGGCGTTGTGAAGATAACTCAATTCTGTTCAGTTGGTAAACACACTATGCTTGGTGCAGACGCTAAGATAACTAAAGATGTTGCTCCATATTGCCTTTTAGGAAGAATACCTGCTCAAGTAGAAGGAATAAATAAAGTTGGGCTAAGTCGCCGCGGTTTCACCCAAGAAAAAATCAAAGAAATACAGAACTTTTATAATGTAGTGCTTTTCTCTGGATATAATAACAGAGACGGTATAACAAAGTATACTCAAAACAATGAAGTAACCCCCGAAATTCAAGAGTGTATAGACTTTATCAATAATTCTAAGCGTGGGATTTTAAGATAATCTTATTCCTTTTTGAACCTTTTTTTTCCAGATGCGTATTATATGCAGAGCAAAAAACTTTGCTATAATCGGAGACGTTTTTGCTGTTCATGTGTCTATATAATAAAGGACAATGACAAAAACGAAAAAACAAATCAAAATCTGGAACTCTTATTAACTCATTTCTATTGAATTAATGTTTAAAATATATTAACTTGCGAGCTTTTAATTTGTGAAAGCTAGGTTGATTTATATTTAGGCACAAGAATTGTCTAACTTAATCTCAAGAGCTGTAACATGCACTGTTTATACCTTATTAATAGGTAAGTTTCATTAATTTGATAGATTAGTATGCAAACTCCAACACTTAGTGAATTATCAGAACTACTGAAATCGAATCAGGAAAATGGTTATTCAATAAAGAAAGTTGCTCCTCGTAAGCTTGTAGCTTCTGCTATACTTATGAGTTCTGATTCATTGATGATTATAATATCAGTGTTAGCTTCTGTTTTTATTAGAAATCTTTTCTTCACTCCAGCAGCATCTTTTGATTTATATCTCAAGATTCTTCCGGTTATAGTACCTCTATTCCTTTTAGCATTCTATATGAGGGGACTTTACCCCGGGTTCGGTGTAGATGCAATAGAAGAAGTCAGGAATATATTCTATACTAATTCTATAATCTACGGTCTAATGGCTGGATTTACTTTCTTTGTAAATGATTTTTGGGACTTCTCTCGTCTGTCATTCTTATTGTCATGGGGTATCACTTTTGCTATGATTCCTTTGGGACGCTCTATAATCAAGAAGATGTTTTGTGAGAAATCTTGGTGGGGAATACCGGTAGTAGTAATCGGAGCAGGCAACGCAGGAACCGAAGTTATAAACTCCTTAAGAAAAAATAAAAAATTAGGTCTTAGACCTATAGTAGCTATAGACGACAACGTAGATACTTGGGGTTATATAGAAGACATACCAGTAATCGGAGGATTAGACGTAATACCTGAGCTTCAGAAAAAACTGAATATTGAGCAATCAATTGTAGCTATGCCTAATGTTAAATCTGATTTACAAAGAAAAATTATATTAAAGTACTCTAAGTATTTTGAGAACACAATAGTAATACCATATTTATTCGGTGTTTCTACTATATGGGTTTCTACCAGAGAATTTGGTGGTATTCTTGGATTAGAAGTAAAACAAAAACTACTAAATAAAACAGCTAAGCTACAAAAGAGAGTATTCGATATAGTCTTAGCTTCAATACTAACTATATTAGCTATTCCAATATTTGGTGTATTAGCAATACATATATGGCTAGATTCTAAAGGGAAAATACTCTTTAAACAAACTAGAATGGGTATTAAAGATAGTAGATTTAAGATAATAAAGTTTAGAACTATGCACACTGATGCGGAAGAAAGGCTAGCTGAATTATTAGAGAAGAATCCTAAGTTAAAGGCCGAATATGAGATATATCATAAGCTGAATGATGACCCTCGAATGACTAAAATTGGTAAATTCTTACGTAAATATAGCTTTGATGAGTTACCGCAATTCTGGAACGTAATCAAAGGTGAAATGTCACTTATTGGTCCTCGCGCTTATATACCTTGGGAAAAAATCAAGATGAATGGCTATGACGAGATGATATTACAAGTAAAGCCAGGTATAAGTGGTCTGTGGCAAGTAACCGATAGAAACGACAGCAGCTTCGAAGAAAGAATAATGATCGATATTTATTATATTCGTAACTGGTCTATGTTCTTAGATTTATATATTCTAGCTAAGACTATCAAAGTAGTAATCACTGGTAAGGGTGGGTAAATGCGAATAGTCATCGCAATATTGATACTTACTTCAAGTTTTACTTTAGCTGAAGAAGAGACAAAAACAGTTATATTAGATTCGAATGCTCATTTGAGGTCTTCATTTGATTATGTTCCTAATGATTATAAAATTG
>JAUHXN010000356.1 GCA_030426865.1 bacterium
AGAGTTACAAGAGTATATAGACCCATATGATTTATCAGTTAAGATAATGCAAACTTATGCAAATTTTACAGTTGGTGGAGCTATTTCTGTTAACTGTCATGGTAGATACATAGGTCATGGTCCGATTATATCTTCTATAATTGAATTGAAAATAATCACTGCGAATGGAGAACTAATAACTGCAAATAGGAAAGAAAATCAAGATGTATTTAACTCAGCAGTTGGTGGTTATGGCGGAATAGGAGTTATAGTATCTGCAAAACTGCAATTAGAAGATAATGTGAAAGTAGAACGTTTCACAAAAGTATTATCTTCGTGCAAATATAATGACTACTTTAGTGATAATATCAAAAATGATTCTACTGTCATTTTTCAAAATGGAGACCTCTACCCTCCCTATTATGATGAAATAAGAAGCGTTGTATGGAAAAAAACAAAAAATGAACTAACAGACACAGAAAGAATAACATCTAAAGATAATAGTTATTGGCTAGAATCAAATTTGGTGGAGCTAGTTTCTTGGGGAAATACTGGCAAATGGATTAGAAGAAATATATTAGACCCAATTGTATATACTCAAGATAAAATTGTCTGGAGAAATAAAGAAGCGAGTTATGACGTTAAAGAATTAGAACCAAGCTCAAGGGAAGAATACACTTATGTACTCCAAGAATATTTTATACCTGTTAAAAATATTAATACATTTACTCCCAAAATGAAAAGTATCTTTAAAAAATATGACGTAAATATTATAAATGTATCTCTCAGACATGCCTTACCAGATTATGAATCTTACCTTTCATGGGCAAATGAAGAAGTATTTGCTTATGTTATTTATTATAAACAAGGTACTGATAAAAAAGCGAGGAACACAGTTAGGAAATGGACCGTTGAAATGACTGATGCTATTTTGAGTGAAGGTGGAACTTGGTATTTACCCTATCAACCTCATGCAACTATTAGCCAGTTTAAACTTGGTTACCCGAACTCCGATAAATATTTCAGTGTTAAAAGTAGATTAGATTCTAATAATCGATTTACCAATAAACTACTTGATAAATATAATCCATACTCAAAAGATAGTCTAGAAATAATGAAACATACAATAAGAGGCTACTTCCGCGATGAGGCTCAAACATTCTTAACCATTCCTGAATGGTATTTAGTATTTAATCCCAAAGAATATGCTGACTACCTGGAATCAAATAAAGACCCGTCTGACTTTCCATATTACAAATCAATTGATGAGTATTGGAAACTTTACGATCGTTCATTGTCCCTTGTATCTGATTCGTACCCTGAGAATGATGAGTACATAACTATGCTACAAGTTATTGGTTTAAGTGTAACTATGGAATATGGTCTGAAAATGATATATGAAAATACCATTGGATGGTTTTTTTCCTTATTTAGTGAGGATACTGTTTCCCCAGAAGAAAAAGTTATAGCAGAAGCAAATAGAGCTTATAGTGATTTCATCTATCATACTGCATGGTATGAATTTGATTTTACAGAATGGATAGATAAAATATGGAGTATTTCTGAACAGAACAATGGAAGTTTTCTTAGGAAGTGGGAAAGAACATTATTTTTCACGGCTGAATTTGCTGTAAAAGCCGGATATGGCAAACTTATTGAAATCGGAGCTAAGTCGAGTTATGAAGAACCGATTACTAATATATATGCTATACTCAAAACAAAAGCTAATATTACCCAAGATAATAATATTAATACAATTGGGACTAATAATGATAGCTTGTTAGTAGGTATAACAAGATGGGGGGCTTTTACAGAAAAGTTAATCGAACTGTCTGATATGGAAGTACTTATTGAAGAGATTGCAGGTAACGATGAAATAGTAATTTCTTATCTACTGAAAAAAGGGAAAATAATTGAACCTAAAGAACTACTTTACTCTTCTGAAGTTGTAACTGATATAAGCTTAACTAGGTATGTAGAAATTATAAAAGTTCAGGATTTATTAAAATATATTCGCTATCTAAAATTAAATAATATTGAGATAGAACATATCTATGATTATTGATAATTCCATACTCCAAACTCCACGTTTAATACTCAGAGAATTTCAAATATCTGATGCAGAGGAGTTTTACAAACTTAACTCTGACGAAGAGGTAATTCGCTATACCGGAGACTCAGCTTTTGATTCAGTAGAATCGGCAAGAGTATTCTTATCCAAATACAAAGACTACAAAACAAACGGATATGGCCGATGGGCAGTAATAGACAAAGAGAGCAGTGCATTTCTAGGTTGGTGTGGGCTCAAGTATCACGAAGAAGGGTTTACTGATATTGGCTTCCGGTTTCATAGGAAGTATTGGGGTTTCGGATACGCCACCGAATCTGCAAAAGCTGTAATTGACTATGGCTTCAAGAGCCTAGATTTATCTGAGATAATTGGTAGGTCGGCTGAAGACAATCTTGCTTCGATAAGAGTATTAGAAAAAATTGGTTTGAAATATTGGAAGAAAGATTTTTGTGACGGAATTTCAAATTCACTATATTACAAAATAGAAAAACAATAAACA
>JAUHXN010000357.1 GCA_030426865.1 bacterium
GTAGTTTCACATTGCCAAAAGGCTCAGGTTTAAACACAATGCAATTTGCAGTTCCTCAGATAGAAATTGGTTCATATATGGGAACAGAATTGCTTCTGAGGTATATTCCTAAAATAAATTATGGTGAAACTATTGGTGATTTCGGATTTTTTGGGGTAGGTTTAAAACATTCTATTTCTCAATATTTCTTTGATTTTGATCAAGAACGAACATTTGACTTAGCTGTTCAATTTGCCTATCAACAATCAACTTTAGATAATATATTTGGTGAAACGAATGCACAACTAACTTCAAATGCAAATATCTTGAATTTTAATATACAAGGTAGTAAAAATATAGAAGATATTGTAGATGTTTATACAGGTATCTCATTTGAACAAATAGATATTACTGCTGATTTCGTTTATACTATTCCAATTGAAAATCAAATTCAACTAGGATTAGTAGACCCTAATACTAAGAAACCTGACCCTGATAATGGGTATCCTGGTGATACTAAACCTCAAACTACATCGTTAACTGTTGATGATTTTAATATAAAATGGGTAATTGGTGTTAAAAAGGATTTTGGTCCTGTGGCAATATTTGCTAGTTATAACGTAAGTAAATTCGATATTTTCAATGGTGGACTGCAATACAGTTTTTAGATTATGATGACAAAAATTATAGATGGCAAACAAATAGCCAATAAGATTAAAGAAGAAGTAAGAGAGCAAACAGCTAGTTTATATAAGAGTAAAGGGATAAAACCCGGATTAGCAATACTATTAGTTGGTAACGACCCTGCATCCGAATCGTATGTTAGAAGCAAAGAACGAAATTCTGAGAATATGGATTTTCATTTTGTAATGGAGAGACGTGATTCTAACATCACAGAAGACGAAGTATTAAATCTAATTGATCAATGGAACAATGATGATGAAATACATGGTATTCTTATTCAACTACCTTTACCTAAGCATATAGACGAGAATAAAGTACTTACCAGATTAGACCCTGATAAAGATGTTGATGGGTTTCATCCTATTAATCTAGGACGATTAGTAGTCGGATTAGATGGTATGGTTCCCTGTACTCCAGCTGGGATAGTAGAGTTATTAAAAAGATCTAACGTTGAGACTAAAGGCAAACACGTTGTAGTTCTAGGTAGAAGCAATATAGTTGGAAAACCGGTTGCAAACCTACTTTATCAAAAGAGAGAAGGGGCTAACTCTATAGTAACAATATGTCATTCGGCTGCTGAAGATGTATTTCAATATACTAAGCAGGCTGATATTCTTATAGTTGCGATTGGTAGTGCTAACTTTATAAAAGAAGAACACATCAAAGAAGGTTGTACAATTATAGATGTTGGTATAAATAGGATTGATGCTGATAATGAGAAGGGTTATGAGATAGTAGGAGATGTAGATTTCAACAGTGTTATAGGAAAAGCTTCTGCAATCACTCCTGTCCCAGGTGGAGTTGGACCTATGACAATAGCTATGCTTATGAGTAATACTTATAAATCTGCAGCCAAATAATGAAAAACAAAAGTCAACCTTATGAAATTATCTATGAAGATAAGTATTTAGTCGCAGTTAACAAATTAGCTGGAATACTTGCTGTTCCTGATAGATACAACCCAAATATAATAAATCTAAAGCAACTTCTTTATGAGAAATATGGTGAAATATTTGTGGTTCATCGTTTGGATAAGGGTACAAGTGGTATAATGATTTATGCCAAAGATGCTCAAACTCATAAAGCTTTCAACGATATGTTTGAAAATCAAGAAATTGAAAAAATCTATCATGTACTAGTTAAAGGTATTTTCCCCAAAAATGAGATTGATATTGATATTCCTATCATGCCAAGTCAAGGAAGAAAAGGTATGTCAATACCGTCTGCAAGAGGTAAGCAGTCTTTAACAAAAGTTAAGGTACTTGATAGGTATGACAGAGCAACAATGCTAGAATGTGACTTAGTTACGGGACGTTCTCACCAGATTAGAGTTCACCTTTCTACATTAGGGTTTCCACTATATGTTGATGTAGATTATGGTGGTTATGAATCATTCAAAATTTCAGATTTCAAAAAGCGATTCAATCTAAAGAAAAATACAGAAGAAAGACCGATCTTAGATAGACTTTCTATGCATGCATATTCTATGAAGTTTATTCATCCTAGAACAAATAATGAAGTTTATATAAAAGCTGATTATCATCGTGATTTTGCAGCAATGGTACAATTACTAGGTAAGTACAATAAAATTTATCAATAAAAGATTTAAAATTTGAAAACAAAAACTAAAAAATTTACAAAGTTTAATTATCCTGAACTACTAACGAGTATTGATAGAAAGTCTAAAAAGTATTTTGACTTTTTTAGTAAAGTAAAAAGGACTTTAGAAACTGAACTATATGTTGAAAAAAAATCGAATGTACTGCTAGCTGTTAGTGGTGGTGTAGATTCTATTACACTATTAGATATTTTTATCAATTTAAAAGATGAGATGAGTTTTGAATTAGCTGTAGTTCATTTTAATCATAAGTTGAGAGAAAA
>JAUHXN010000051.1 GCA_030426865.1 bacterium
TCATCAAATTCATAATACCATTTGGTTTATTATTAAATAGAAATTCTAAAATGAACCCTAGTAGATTGAAATTAGCGGCATTCTGGATAATTGGTGCTCACATTTATGATATGTATTGGTTAGTTATGCCTACTTATAATAGAATGAGTGGTACAGAAGGTCCAGTATTTGGATGGATTGAATTAGGATTTGTGGCATTATCAGCTGGTATTATATTAGTATTTTACTATCTTGCTGCTAATAAAAAGAACCATATTCCAATTGGCGATCCTAAGTTAAACAGAGCTTTAGATTTTAGAATATAATTAATTTTATAGAGAAAGTAATGTCAGATAATAAAAAATATCAAACTGAAGTTGACTTTAAGCAAATATTCACAACTCCATCTAGATGGATGGGATTAGTTTATTTAGTTGTTCTTGTATCTATAATTGTAGCTGGTAAATATTATGTTCAGCATCAAGATTATATCTCTGATAATGATCCTAAATTTATTAACTCAATTAATTTAGAAAGAGAAACTGAAGTCACTGAACAAAAGGGCCAATTGCAAGAAGGCATAGATGTCAATGAATTAGGAAATAACCCATCTCCAGAATTAATTGCAACTGGTAAGGAACTTTATCAAGCGAACTGTGTTTCATGCCATGGTGAAAATGGAAAGGGTGATGGTCCTGCAGGTGGTGGCTTAAATCCAGCTCCTCGTGATTTTACTGCAGAAGATGGATGGACTAACGGAAGAACTTTTGAAAGTATGTATAAGACTTTAGAAGAAGGTATAATTGCCAATGGTATGAATTCATACAATCAATTGACTGTAAAAGAAAGATTTGGAATTATACACTATATACGTACATTAGCAGATCTACCAGATATTACTGAAGATGAGTTATCTAATTTAGATTTAACGTACTCTTTAGCAGATGGAAGAACTACAAAAAATCAAATATCTTTAGAAAAGGCGACAAAACTTGTATCTAAAGAAAAAACTGAAAGCTTTAATTATGTAAAATCTAATTTTAATCAAACTGGTGATGTTGCTATAGTAACAAATCATACTTCAGATATTGATAGAGCACTTTATTCACTTAATAATACTAATGATTGGAAATCTGATATGACTAGATTTAAAAAATTAGTACTGAGTGATATACCTCAAAATGGTTTTAATGCAAGCGTAGTTAACTTAACGAACGAAGAGTGGGCTCAATTACACTCAAAATTAGTTACTTTATATTCAGTTAACTAATGTATATAAATGTTTATTAGAAAATTAGTTCTTTGTTTATTATTGCCAACATTATTATTTGCTCAGAAAGAAGCAAATGAAAAAGTAGGTGTAGAAGAAAAACTTAGTGAGTTTATACCTAAAGATGTAAAATTCACTAATTCCGATGGGGTAGAGGTAAATCTACTCGATCAATTCAATGGTAAACCAGCCGTTATTTCGATGGTTTATTTTAATTGTCCTGGGATTTGTAGCCCTCTACTAGAAGGTTTTGCAGAAGTAATTGAATCTACAGATTTGATTCCAGGTCAAGATTACAATGCTTTTTCAATCAGTTTTGACCATAATGAAGATTCAGAAATTTCTTCAAAATGGAAAAATAACTATCTACAAGGACTTCAACGTAAAGTTGATCCAGATGGTTGGAAGTTTATGACTGGTGATAGCATACAAATTAGAAAGTTGACTAAAGCCCTTGGCTTTAATTTTTCTAAAGAGGGTGAAAAAGATTATCTTCATAGTGCTGTTTTAGTAGTTTTATCGCCCGATGGTAAGATTACAAGATATCACAATGGAACAGAATTTTTGCCATTTAATTTTAAAATGTCAATAATAGAAGCAAGTAAAGGTTTAGCACAACCAACTATAAATAATTTTTTAGAAATGTGCTTTAAATATGATCCCGAAGGGAGATCATACGTACTGAACTTACTCCCGATAGTAGGTGGAACAGTAACTTTAACGTTACTAATATTTATTGGATACTTAATATTTTCTTCGAAAAAAGAAAAAAATAACTTGGAGACAGTTGTAAAATGAGCATAAATAGTACAACTAATAAAAATTTCACGAACTTTTATCAAGTAAAAACTAAACATAGCGGTTTACTATCTTGGCTGTTAACTACAGACCATAAGCGAATAGGTATTATGTATTTAGTGTCAATATTGACATTTTTCTTGGTAGGTTTAACTTTTGCATTTTTAATGAGATTAGAGATGTTAACTCCTGGTCCTACTATTGTAGATGCTCAGACTTACAACTCTTTCTTTACTCTACATGGTATGATAATGGTCTTTCTATTTATCATTCCTGGTATACCGGCTGTATTTGGTAACTTCTTTTTACCACTACAAATCGGAGCTGAAGATGTAGCATTCCCTAGATTAAATCTAATGTCATATCATTTATATTTAGTTGGTGCATTTTTAGCACTATACTCATTAATATTTCAAACTCATATTGATACTGGATGGACATTCTATGTCCCTTATAGTTTAAGGACAGGTACAGATGTCACCTTAACCCTCATGGCTGCCTTTATACTTGGATTCTCCTCTATTTTGACTGGTCTTAACTTTGTCACGACTTGTCATAGAATGAGAGTTAAAGGTATGAAGATGTTTGAAATGCCTTTGTTTACTTGGGCTCTGTATTCTACTGCTTGGATTCAAGTTGTAGCAACACCTATTATTGGTATTACAATTGTCCTAGTATTGTTAGAAAGATCATTTGGATTTGGAATATTTGATCCAACTCTTGGTGGTGATCCAGTATTGTATCAACATTTATTCTGGATATATTCTCATCCTGCAGTTTACATTATGGCAATTCCAGCATTTGGGGTAATCTCAGATGTAGTTGCAACTTTCTCAAGAAAGTCTGTCTTCGGATACAAAGTAATGGCATATTCAACATTAGCAATTGCTGTAATTGGATATATGGTTTGGGCACACCACATGTTTACAAGTGGTATGAGTGATACAGCTAGAACAGTGTTCTCTTTCTTGACATTCTTCGTTGCTATTCCAACAGGTGTTAAAGTATTTAACTGGGTGGCTACTTTATGGAGAGGAACTATTGTTCTTTCTTCACCAATGTTAATGGCATTGAGTGCAATTTTCTTATTCTCAATTGGTGGGTTAACAGGACTTCACTTAGGTGCTATTTCTACTGATATACATTTACATGATACTTATTTTGTTATCGCCCACTTTCACTATGTGATTATAGGTGGTATATTATCTATGTTTATTGCTGGTATGCATTATTGGTTCCCTAAAATGTTCGGAACAATGCATAATGAAAAAGTAGCAAAGACTGGAGTTGTAATGTATTTTATAGGTGCAAATGTTTTATACTTCCCGATGTTTATTATGGGTTATATGGGTATGCCTCGTAGATATTTTGATTATTTACCTGAATATCAGATTTATCACGTAGTATCTACTGTAGGGTCATGGATTTTGATATCTGCTATTTTACTAATGTTTATTAACCTACTTATAGGTATTTTCAAAGGTAAGCCAGCTGGTCCTAATCCTTGGGGAGCAAAAACTTTAGAGTGGACGATGCCATCTCCGCCACCATTATTGAACTTTATAGAAACTCCTATTCCTAATCATGATCCTTATGATTATCATGATCATGATGAAAGAGTGTTCAGAGAGGCAAAGGAAAAAGAAAAAGAAATTATTAATCAGGAGAATAGCTAAATTGAGTACTACATCTGTTGATGCTCACGGGCATTCAAATAATCATGCCGGACACGGCTATGGTGACAACGATCAATTATATGTACATTTCCATAGAGATGATTACGGTTCCAAATTTGGTATGTGGTTATTCCTATTTACAGAGGTGTTATTATTTGGTGGCTTATTTGTCTTGTATTATGGATATAGAATAGCTTACCCACAAGATTATCACCATGCGGCAATGGAATTGAATATAGTTATGGGAGCAGTTAATACTCTTGTATTACTTACTAGTTCTTTGACTATGGTATTATCTATTGTTGCGTTGAGAAGAGAAAATATTAAAGCATCATTATTATATTTATTTATAACATTTGGTTTTGGTGCGACTTTCTGCGTAAATAAATATTTCGAATGGTCAGCAAAAATTCATCATGGTATTTATCCTGGTTCTTTAGAATTGCAGGAGTCTAGACCCGCAGGTGAAGTTGTATTCTTCGGACTTTATTACTTGATGACAGGATTACATACTTTCCACGTTATTGTTGGTATGGTAGTAATGGTATTTTGTTATATATTTATTAAAACTGGAACAATTAATTCAGACAAATACATAGTACTAGAAAATGCTGGTTTATATTGGCACTTAGTCGATTTGATTTGGATATTCTTATTCCCATTATTCTATCTATTACACTAAAAGGTTGAAAATGAGCGGACACAACGAACATACAAGCGTTGATCAACATGATCATGTACCTAGTTACGGCAAGAACGTAATGATATGGTTGGTACTAGTTGCTCTAACTGCATTGACAGTTACGGTTGCAAGTGTAAACCTAGGTGATTATACTTTCTTCTTTGCTATGCTGATTGCATCAGTTAAAGCAATGCTTGTTATTAATATATTTATGCATATAAAATATGATGATTTACTTATGAAAGGCATCTTAGTTGCATGTGGATTCATATTTATGGTCATTTTTGTTATTTATTCATTTGATTTATTCAATACATACACTGGATAGAAGATGTTTGAACAAACTTCAAAATACGTTAGCACAGTAGATGGAGCAATGCTCTATATAACAGCATTTTCGGTACTTATGTTACTATTAATTACTGTTGCTATGATTTACTTTGTAATAAAGTACAGAGCTAGCAAGAACCCGATTCCTACACAATACCACGGTAATATTGTTATAGAAGTTATCTGGATAGTTATTCCTACTATAATTGTGTTATCAATGTTTTATTATGGATACACTGATTTCTCAGAATTAAGAAACACAAAAGAGTATGATGAAGAATACTTCGTTACTGCTAAAATGTGGGACTGGGATTTTAAATATGAAAATGGAACTATAACTGATACACTTTATGTTCCAGTTAATAAAACTCTAAAGTTTAATATAACCTCTTTAGATGTATTACATAGTTTCTATTTACCAGCATTCAGAATCAAAGAAGATGCTGTTCCTGGTAGAGATGGATTTATTTTCATAACACCATTAGAAACTGGTGTGTATGATATCGCATGTGCTGAATACTGTGGAGTTAATCACTGGGATATGTACAAAAAACTAGTAGTAATGGAACAAGATGAATACTATGCTTGGGTAGAATCTCAAAGTAAAGAAAATAAACCTGAAGTTACGACTTCAGAAGAAAAAACTGTTGAGTCTGAATCTACAGAGATGTCAGAAAACAACGAAAATTAATTTGAATCCTTTCTTATTGAGAGGTATTTGAATGAAAAGTTCTGTGAAAATAGAAGATACAAATATAATTAAAGACTTATTTGAGTTAGGGAAATATCGTATTTCTATCTCTGTAGCTGTTACAGCTGTTGTAGGTTACCTGCTTTACGAGATTAGATTTGATACAAACTTGGTACTCACTTTCTTTGGAACATTATTGATGTCTATGGGATCTGCTTCTTATAATCATTGGCAAGAAAGAAAGATAGATCCGATGATGATAAGAACTAGTAATAGACCGTTAGCGTCTGGAAGAATAGATTCTAGGAAAGGGTTTGCTATTTCAAGTATATTAACATTATTCGGAATGTTATTTTTACTTGGTACTAATGAAATCGGAGCTATGTTAGTTGGTTTAGTAACTTTACTAATCTATAATCTAGTTTATACCCCTATGAAAAGAGTATCAAATTTAGCAGTTTTACCAGGGGCAATAGTTGGTGGTTTACCACCGCTTATTGGTTGGGTAGCAGCTGGTGGATATATTTATGCTCCTGCAATATGGGCTTTAGCATTGTTCTTATTCTTATGGCAAATGCCACACTTTTGGTTATTATTATTATTATTTGATGATCAATATGAAAAAGCCGGTTTCGTAATGTTAAGTAAATGGTTGAATAGGGCACAAATTGGTAGAGTAACATTCGTTTGGATTGTTTCACTTGCTTCAATTTCCTTAATAATTCCATTTTATGGAGTCATTGATAACAAAGTAACTCTTATATTATTCTTTATAACAGAAATTACACTAGTCTATAGTGCGAGGTATCTTCTAGAACGAAAATTAGACAGAAAACGAATTAGAAAGACATTCATGTTTATCAATATTTATGTTCTTTTGATTCTAATTTTAATAATAATTGATAAAATAATTTAGTAAAAGGCAAAGTAATGGATCTATTTAATGACTTGGTTATTCCCGTTGGTTCTAGTCATTTGACGTTGATAAGATTGATGCTATATATATCAGCATCTTTCCTTTTCGCCTATACAGGTTTGTTGTTTGGGTCTGTTTTTCTTTCTACTAGAGCAGCTAGTAAAGCAAAGAAAAATAATGATTTCAGATATCAAAAAATGGCTCAGGATTTAATCAAAGTTGGAACTGGTATTACAGGTATGTGGTTTGGTCTTGGGATTGTTCCTTTCCTAAGCTTTATATTGAGTTACCCTCAACTTTTATCTGGTACTGAAGGTGATGTAGTTGGCTACCTTATTGTAGGATTGCTAGTCTTTTCTATGGCAGTAGCATCTATATACATTTATAAGAATTCATTGAATTTTAAATCTGTCTTTTACTCGTTTAAGACAAATGTTCGTTCAAAAAGCGAATCTTTAATAGAAGAATACCATTCTTTAGATGAAGATGTAGAGAATACAGGATCATTCACTGGTATTTGGGGAGTAATACTACTTCTTGTTGCTACTTGGTTTTTAGCGGGTGCTACTACTTATGCTTACGATCAATCTATGTGGGGACAATCAATATTTGAAATGTTATTAAGTGCAAGTACAGTATTCAAAGCATTACTTATTTTAGTAATGGGTACTGCATTTGCTTCAGCAGTGTATATGTTTTATGCATTCTCTTGGCAAGGTGGTTATGACTTTGCAACGGAAGAAGAAAGACAATTATCAAAAAATTTCGTTAGAAGATTTGGATTATATTCTGCTTTATTAATTCCTTTAGTTTATGCATTCCAAATCGTTAACATACCTAATAATGCACTTTCTGGATTGATGTTTGTATTTGGGTTGATTTCACTTCTTTTTGTAGTATTCTATGCTCAGTCAATATATTTGACTAAATCAGAAGATCATGCTTCTGGTATTAAATATGGATTTATGTTCATAATGATATCATTTGCAATGTTTGCAGCTCAAGATCAACAAGCTTTTTATATTAGTAACGCTGCTAATCTAAATAGTATAGCAGAAATACATGCTAAAGCTGAAGAAGAAAGACATTCACTTTATGCAACATCGGAGGAAGAGCCAGTTGTTGATGCACAAGCAATCTTCGATACACGTTGTATAGCTTGTCATAAATTTGATGCTAAAGGTGTAGGTCCAGCTTATAATGATGTTGTTCCTAAATATGAAGGTAAAGAAGGTGATTTAGTTAAATTTATATTAAGTCCTTCTCCACAAAACCCATCAGAATATCCAGCTGGTATGCCAGCTCAGGGTCTAACTCCTGCAGAGGGTAAAGCAATGGCAAAATGGTTATTAGGAAAAGTGTTAGGTGGTGGAGAGGAAGAAGCTGCTCCAGTTGCTGAAGAAACAACAGAAGACGCATCTGCTTCAAATCACTAAAAACATTTGAATATATAAAATTAAAAAAAAATGCCACTCAATTTGAGTGGCATTTTTAGTATATTATTAATTCAGACATTGTTTAAATTATAATAAGGTCTTGTTGGATATCTCCAGCAACACTTACGCTACCTTCATTATCTATAATAACATCTATTTCAGTTCTGAATCCAAGTTTTTCTTCAGGAATATATATACCCGGCTCTATAGAGAAGATAGTCCCTTTTATTAGTAATCTATCATCCTTAGTTTCAAGGTTATCTATATGTGCACCATTACCATGGCAATCTGTAGCTATATTATGCCCAGTACGGTGCCAATAATAATCCCCATATCCAGCATCTATTATTACTTTTCTTACTGCATCATCAACTTCTGCTCCTGAAACCTCTTGATTCGAAGAATACCTTTCTTTTACTAGTTCATATCCGGCATCTCTTGCATCTGCTGCTATTCTAAATAATTTATTTACCTTCTCAGGAACATTATTACCTACAAACCCCATCCAAGTAACATCAAAGTATATACTTCCTTCCTTTTCAAATCGTGCGAATAGATCAATAAGTACCAAATCACCTTCTTGTATCTTATGACTGTTTTCAGGTGTTGGTTCGAAATGTGGGTCACCAGCGTGCTCATTAATACCCACTATTGGTCCATGATCCCAGAATATTCCATTATCTCTGAATTGTTGGTGCATATACTGTTGTACTTCATATTCAGTGGCAGGGTTACCTTCATCAATTCTAGTTCTGATATATTTAAATGCGTTATCTTTAATAGATAACATTACTTCAGCACATTTTCTGTGGTCTTCTATTTCTTCATTAGTTAAGTGTGATTCGAATAAACTTACAAGATTACCGCTACTAACTACTTCTACACCAAATCCTCGAATTAATTCTACTGTACCAGCATCAACAATCGAAACATAAGGGATATCATTGTTAGGGGAGTATTGCATAGCAATACTTTTCGCATCTTTTAAAATAGATTTTAATTTCTCTGAAAGTTCTTGCCAAGGTAGATATAATTCTTTTTCACCAGGAAGGTGCTTTAAATAGTTAGGTTCTATCTTGTGATTTAATTTTATAGGAGTTCCTGTTGCAGGGATATAATAGAACCATCTTCTAGTTGCCATATGACCAGTAGGTAATTCTAATATTCTAGCTGCTATATGGTCTCTACCATGAAAATCATAGAATAACCATCCATCAACTCCCATCTTTCTCAACTCTTCTTGTATCTTTTCAATTTGCATTATTTATCCAGCTTAAATTTTTAAATTAGTAAAACTTAAATATAAAATTTATTATTATGATTTCTATACAATTGCCTAATAATTTTCAAGAAAAATATGAAAAACTAAAACCATTTATTAGACAAAGATTAGATGAATTCGAAAACGTATCAGAGTCCAAATACTTTTACGAATTATGCTTTTGTATTTGTACACCACAAAGTAGAGCAAGTTCGGCTTTGGCAGTACAGCTAGAGTTAGAGAAACTAGACTTTATTAATAAAGAAGTAGATACTACACCAATACTTAGAAATAAAAATCACTATATAAGATTTCACAATCAAAAGTCCAAAAGATTACAATTAGTCAAAAAACAATGGTTCAATATAAAGGAATTACTCGATTCTGATATTTCTGGAGAAGAGAAACGAGAGTGGATTAATAACAATGTAAATGGAATTGGAAGAAAAGAATCGGCACATTACTTGCGTAATATAGGATATAAGAACTTAGCAATACTCGATAGACATATACTAAAACATCTTGTCACATGTGGAGTATTTACTGAAGTTCCTAATATTTCTACTAAGTCAAGGTATGATGATGTTTCAAATAAATTTAAAAAATATGCAGAACAAATAGGAATACCTATGGATGAATTAGATTTACTATTTTGGGCAGAAGAAGCAGGAGAGATTCTTAAGTGAAAACATTAATAATAAAGTTTCAGTTTGATGGTACTGATTTCGTTGGCTGGCAAATGCAACCTGGACAACGTTCTTTACAGGGTGAACTTACTAAAGCATTTCATTTAAAAACAGGTAATGAATTTAAGATAATTGCCGCGGGCAGAACAGACACAGGTGTGCATGGTATTAGTCAGATTGCAACGATTACAATTGATGATTTCCGTATTCCAGAACATAAAATTGTTCCTGCTATAAATACAGTACTGCCAGACGATTTGCAGTTAATCGATGCACAAATAATTAATGAAAAGTACAATGCTAGGTTTGATGCAATTTCAAGAGAGTACAGTTATTATATAACGAATGACTACTCAGTATTTAAAAGACGTTATTATGCACACTATAAAGAGAAATTAGACATAGCTCTGATGAACGAGGCATCTTCATCAATCATAGGTAAAAATGATTTTACTACATATTCTAAAGTGAATAATGATTTGAATCACTATGTATGTGATCTAGAAAGATGCGATTGGGAAAGAATAAATGTTACAGACATAAAACTGAACATTAAGTCTAATAGATTCGTATATTCTATGGTACGTAGCTTAGTAGGTACTATGGTTGATATTGGTTCAGGTAAATTAGCCCCAGATTACCTGAAAAGTGCACTTGAAAAGACTGACAGGAGCCTTTGTTCAAAAATTGCACCAGCAAATGGACTTTTTTTCGAAAAGGCCTATTTCAGTTCAGATTATAGAATATTAAAATAATCATTTATTTTCAAGTTGACCGAAGGTTTAAGCTATTCAATTTGTCTAATCTATTGTAGAATTTATTTAATTGTTAAATTTGTGTTAATTTTGCTTAAATGATAAGAAAGTACTCCGTCATATTATTTTTTATAGCTCCGCTATTTATACTTGCTCCTTTCGAAGTTAACTACTTGATTGAAGCAAATTCTCTAGTTTATTCTGCCAAAGAATGGCGTCTAACTAGAGATGATAATGGTGAGTTAAGTTCTATGATTATAGATAATGATCGTAACTTCTCTACTGCTAAAACTGATTATATATTCGACAGGGGAGATGTAGCAAAAATTAATTTCTATAATCATAATAAATCTATAAAAGAAAATGATACAATCGCAGTAATCAATTCTGATGTAGTAAATGAACAAATTATTACTTTGCAATCCGAACTAGCTGTTGCTAAAGCAGAATACAGAGATAAAATCACAGGTGAAAAAGCATCTATTATTAAGGAATTTAATGAAAGATTAGATATCGCTCAAAATAACGTTGAATTTACTACATTACAGTTGGAAAGAGCTGAAAAGATGGTAAAGGAAGACCTAATTCCTCAATTAGAATATGAGAAATATAAAAATGCGAATGAACTTGCCAAAATCAATTTGAAATTAGCAAGAAAGAGTTTGGAGACTGTATCTACCGGTGAAAAAAATGAAATCCTAGAGGTTATACAATCTCAGATTAATACATTGGAAGATAGAATAGCAATCTTACAACAAAAGAAAGACAAATATATAATAAAAGCTCCATTTGATGGGATGATAAACTATTATCAAGATAGTACGAATCTTATCAAAATCAAGGATCCTTCAGTTTTTATAGTTAAGATACCTGTTAAGGTATATGAAATTGGTTATGTTGATCTCAACGATAAAGTTGAATTATCAATTGATAAAACTGAAAATGTTTACCAAGGTGTGATTACAAATATTGAAGACGAGATTCGAGTAAGAGGTCGCGACCAGTATTTTTTAGTTACTGCAAGGGTTTTAAACCCTGATAAATTTATAAGACCAGGTATGATTTGCAAAGCATCTATCTACTCAGAAGAAATACCACTATATACTTTTGCCAAACGAAAACTGGGATTCTAGAAATTGAGATTTGAGTATAAATTTTATGTTCATAGGAACAAAATTCCTCTTCTTCGTAATATAATATTAACGAAACTCAAGTTAGATGAACACGTTGATCAAAATAGAAAACACTATACAGTAAGAAGTATATACTTCGATTCAATTGATTTAAAACACTATTACGAAAAAGTTAGTGGTTTAAAACATAGGAAAAAAGTACGTCTTAGAGGGTATGATTATGATTCAAATTCGATAGTTTTCTTTGAAGTTAAGAGGAAATATGAAGACCCTGGAATGAAAAATAGGTTCTCAACGAATTATTACGATGCCTTAAAGTTGATAAATGAAAGAACAATTAATACAAATAATGATGATTTGAACAAGTTTTTCTTTCAAGTGATGTCTTATAATTTAAGACCCATGGTCAATGTTATTTATGATCGTGAGCCTTATACAGAGACACATCAAACCCATAACAATTTACGTATAACATTTGATAAAAACTTAAGAAGTGTTGCATATCCTAAGATTGATGAATTATTTGTTGATGATGATATAAAACCAGCAATGATGGATTTTTTTATTTTAGAAGTCAAATTTAATAATTATCTTCCGAGTTGGGTTAGAAATATGTCAGAATCCTTATCTTTGAAAAGAGAATCAGCATCCAAATATGTTATTTGTATAGATAGCCACAAATCCATAGTAAAACAGTCACGATTTGCTTATTTTCGTGCGGAACAAATATAAATATGAATGAATTTCAGTACATAGAATTATTCCCGGTAACTGCACTAGAAATTATATACTCGTTGAGTATATCTTTTATATGTGGTGTACTGATATCTATCGTTTACCGAGTGACCTACAAAGGACCAAACTATTCTAGAACCTTCGTAAGTTCTTTGATAGTCCTAACTATTATAACTTCACTTGTCTTATTAGTTATTGGAAATAATTTGGCTACAGCGTTTGGGCTGGTTGGGGCGATGTCTATTATTCGATTTAGAACTGCTGTCCGTGATGTACAAGATATAGTATTTATCTTCTTTTCTCTTGGTATAGGTATGGCTTCGGGTGTAGGGCTTTATCTTGTCGCTGTGATTGGGACTATCTTTATTTGTCTTGTATTGCTCCTCTTATCTAATACTAACGTTTTCCAAACGGCTGATGTAAATTATCTAATACACATTACTTACAAGCCTAATGAAGTAAATGATGAAGTTAAAAAACTATTGA
>JAUHXN010000052.1 GCA_030426865.1 bacterium
TTTAGGTTTATTCTGTTTTGGTCAGTTACAACCGCTACTTTCTTCATCGTAATATCCCATTTCGCAGCTATATCAATCGCTTCTTTTTCGCGACCTTTTTCTACTACAGCTAACATACGTTCTTGTGATTCTGAAAGCATAATTTCATAAGCACTCATATCAGTCTCACGAAGTGGGATATCATCTAGTTCCACATCCATTCCTAGACCGTTAGTAGCACTCATCTCAGATGTAGAACAAGAAATACCAGCAGCACCCATATCTTGTACGCTGACTATTAGTCCTTTGTCTATCATTTCTAAAGTTGCTTCTAATAATTTTTTCTCTTCGAAAGGGTCACCAACTTGTACTGTCGGTCTCATATCTTCCGTATGCTCATCGAATTCACGAGAAGCGAGTAACGAAGCACCGTGAATACCATCACGGCCAGTGCTACTTCCAAATATAAATACTGGATTGCCAACACCTTGTGCCGCAGCAGAAGCAGTTTTTCCAACTTCTACTATACCTACAGCCATTGCGTTAACTAGCGGATTTCCTTTATAACTATTATCGAAATAAATCTCACCTCCAACTGTAGGAACACCAAAGCAATTACCATAGTGGCTAATTCCTTTGACTACTCCACGAAGTAGATATTTAGTTCTTTCATCATCTAATTTACCGAAACGTAGTGAGTTAAGAGCTGCTATTGGGCGAGCACCCATAGAGAAAATATCTCTAAGAATACCACCAACACCTGTTGCTGCACCTTGGAATGGTTCGATAGCCGAAGGGTGGTTATGACTTTCAATTTTGAAAGCTATACCATAGCCATCACCTATGTCTATTAGACCAGCATTTTCTTCGCCGGCTTCTACTAACAAATTCTTACCAGAGCGAGGTAGTGTTTTTAGTTGAAGTATAGAGTTTTTGTAAGAGCAATGTTCACTCCACATTACGGAATATACACCTAATTCAGTGTATGTCGGTACTCTACCTAGTACTTCTAATATTTTTTCATACTCTGCTTCTGTAAGCCCAAGTTCTTTTGCGACGTTAACATTTACGTCTATTTCTGAATATAATTCTTGATTGCTCATGAAATGCTTTTATATTTGGATGAAAGATAATTTTCAAATTTACAATTTTTATATAATTTTTACTACATAGATAATTTATAAGGCAACATTATGATGCAATTAAATCCAGATGTAAAGTCAGTTTGGACTATTTATTACATAAGGCGAACACTCTTCTTCATAGTTATAACACTGTGTTTGGACTATTTCGCTTTATCAGAAATACCAAAATGGCCCTTTTTTATAGGTTTTACACCACTTGTAGTTTTTTTCATTGGATTAATCACAACTATAGTAATGCCTCGATTAAAATATAAAAATTGGTTTTTCGAATTACGTGACGATGAATTATATCTTAAACGTGGAGTCCTTACAAAAATTGATTCTACTGCCCCATATTGTCGAATACAACACATAGATATATCACAAAATATAGTTGAAAGACTTTTTAATTTATCTCGATTGGTTATATATACAGCAGGAACTAAAGGAGCTGATTTGATAATACCAGGTCTTCCCCATTATTATGCACAAGAATTACAAAATAAGCTTAAAGAATATACTGTTGAGGATGCAGTATGAGCCAAATGGCTGAACAAATATCCGAAAAAAGGCTTCATCCATTTACTTTGCTATACAGATTGGTAGTAGCGTTACCGAATGCAGCTTTGCCAATTATATTCGTTTTATATAGTGGTAGTACTGGTGAATGGGCATATATTTTCATCTCGCTATTCCTTGGATTCTTCATCCTTCCAGGAATTTTGCTTAATTATTTTTACTTCGATTATACTATAACCGAGCAAGAAGTAGTAATTAGATCAGGAGTATTAAGCAAGAAAGAAAGACATATAAAAATAGATAGAATACAGAACGTAACTATAACACAGAATTTCCTCCATAAGCTTATGCGGATTGCAAAAGTGCAATTGGAAACCGCTGGTGATGCTACTACTGAAGGCAACCTAGATAGCGTATCTATTGCAGATAGCGAAAGAATAAGAGAAATAATACGTAATCATCAACACGAGAAATCATCAACTACTATAGTAAACGAAGAAGGTGAACAAGTTGAAGTTAAACAAATAGAAGAAGAGGAAAATGTTATCTTCTCTATGAGTCTATGGGATACAATCAAGTATGGAGCTGTTAGATTTAGACCTATTGTACTAGTTGCATCAGCTTGGATTTTTTCAATGTTTTCTCAGTTAAACCCCAATTGGACAGAAGAGCTTGAAGTAATACTTGAATCTGGTTACAAGGAGTATATCAAACAGCTTGATATTTTTTCGATGATTCTTTATGCTATAGCAGGAGTATTACTAGTATTATTATTCTCATGGATATTAGATATATTACTTACTGTAAACACTTACCATAAATTTAAGTTAGTAAGTGAGAAAGGAAAATTACTCACATCTCAAGGTTTATTCTCGAGTCAGAAGGGAGCTATTCCTCTCAAAAAATTACAGATGATGGTGATAAAATCTAATCCTATTACAAGAAAACTGAACTTTTATAGATTAGATCTACAGACTGCTGGCTTTGGTGGTGGTGATGGAACTAAGGCAAAGTCTGAAACAGCAATTCCATTCGCTAAGTTTTCACAAGTAAAAGAGATAATTAACAAGATTAGAGCTGTTGAATTACCAGAAGTATTTACTAAAGTTAGTCCTAAGTCAATTAGGAGAGCTGTAGTTAAGTATTTGTTATTCTCAATTCCATTCGGATTTGCTCTATATTTCACTTTTGATAGTTTTTGGATACTATTAGTCCTACTACCAATTATAGGGTTTGCTGCTTATATCAGATACCAATATCGTGGCTATCACGTTGAGAACAATCAGATAATAGTTAAACAAGGATTCTGGTTCCAAAAAATTTCGATAATCCCAATAGAAAAGATACAGACACTTCACAAGAGATCATCATATTTCCAAAGAAGACTAGGGTTAGCTACTGTTGAGATAGATACAGCCGCTACCGTATATGGTAATGACGCATCGATTATTGATATTGACAATGACATAGCAACAGAAATTTTTGAAGATCTAAATAGATTATTTATAGAAGATAAAAATAAGGGTAAAGTGATTAATTAAATTACTACAAACATAATAGTACGAAAACAAGTTTTTACGAATTGATAGAAATTTCCTTGATAGTTTAGTTACCAATTAATAATTTTAACGAAATAAATGAGTTTTGAAACATTCACTTTAGCTCGAGTTATACATATACTTTCCGTTGTTATTTGGATAGGTGGTGTTTCTATGGTAACAACTGTAATCATACCGTCTATAAAGAAGTTAGATAGTAAAGATGACAAAATAAGTACTTTCGAAAGAATTGAAGGAAGATTTGCAACCCAAGCTAAGATAACTACCCTTCTTACCGCTATTACTGGATTCTATATGCTTTATGAATTAAATGCCTGGGATAGATATTTGGATTTAAGTTATTGGTGGTTGCATGCTATGACATTAGTCTGGCTAATATTTACAGTAATTCTATTTATTCTTGAGCCTTACTTTTTGCATAAAATTTTTAGGAAGTTCGCAACTGATAACCCAGATAAAGCATTCAAAATAATACAAAGGGCGCATTGGGTATTATTAACTGTCAGCTTATTAACAATTTTCGGTAGTGTAGCAGGTAGTCATGGTTGGCTTTTATTCTAGAATTTGAATCCGTTCTCTTTCCAATTCTTCAGTGAACCAGCGTTCGTATCCCTTTCACTAATAATAGGGTTATCCGATTGCCATTCAATTCCAATATCAGGATCATCAAACTTAATATTTGATTCACCATCAGCATTCCAATAGTTAGTGACTTTGTATTGCATTTCGACTACATCAGAAATAGTTAAAAAACCATTAGCAAAACCCGCTGGAACCCATAGAATACGCATATTCTCTTCGCTTAGTTCATAACTAACCCATTGACCAAATGTTGGAGAATCTAATCGTATATCGACCTCTACGACTTGTGCAATACCTTTTGTTACTCGAATGAGCTTGTCTTGTGGTGGTGAATGTTGGAAATGCATACCTCTAAGAACACCCTTAGTTGACATAGAATGATTATCTTGAATAAATTCTACACTGATTCCATGTTTTTCCAAATCATCTTTTCTATAGCTTTCCGTAAACCATCCTCTATTATCTCCAAATACTTTGGGAGAAAATAGTTTGACACCGTTTAGCTTTTCTTCGATTAGTTCAAGTGGCATTAATCTTTCTTAGGTGTTGTTTTTACAAATGCTTTTAAGAGTTTTTCTACTTCACGGCTATTACCAATATCAGCGATATCAGAACCATTTCCATTAGATTGGGAACTA
Organism: bacterium; assembly: GCA_030426865.1. Lineage (GTDB taxonomy): Bacteria > Bacteroidota > Ignavibacteria > Kapaibacteriales > UBA2268 > PGYR01. Next base: position 4,402 of record JAUHXN010000052.1, read on the forward strand.
ACTAGATGCTGATCATCACTTTCAGTCCTAGAATACATAAGTGTAAATGCATATATCATTAATAATGTGAACTCTAACCCAAGTGCAAATAATACTAACGAAGGTTCATTAGCAGGTATAAATTTCAAACCTCTAAGTCCAATTATAATAATCAAACTAGCCGCCCCCATATATACTGCACCTATAATATTATTCGAATATCTTTCTGTAAAGTAAAACCTTAAATATACTTTCAGGCCACTATTGATATTTATTACTTTATGCATATAGCTACCGTTCAACCACTTAATAGCTTTATTTAAGGCTCGTAAATCTTCTAAACTCATTCGCCAGTCTCTTTCGAAGTCATGTAAATCTCTAAGATCTGCATTCATAATTTGTTTTCTGAGTACATTGCGTTCCTCTTCACTATGGAAGCCATATAGTCTCAAACAAATTTCGTCTAATAGCCCTGCTGTTTCTCGTTCGATTTTCTGTCTAATATAGCCAAGATTTTGTGGTAGTAAAGCAGAAATAATAAAAGCTAAAAATAACCCTATTATCAAACTAGGAATAGAAAGAGATAAGAAAGGATTAAACCAATATCTAGCTTCTTGAGGTGTACCTCTATATATATCCACTGCCCAAGAAAAATACATATTAGTTGGTTTTTGAGCCGAACCAGTATCAATTAGATAATGAACATCTGACCCATCATAAGTAACTATACCTAGCAAGTAACCTTCGAACATATACTCAGCTGCAGGAAGCAATAAGAAAAAGAAAGCAACTGATATTGCTAATATCAGTAATGTAAATACTGTAACTTGGAGTGAGTTATGTTCATTCAACTCAAAATAATTTTGTTCTTTATTGTTTTTGATATTCATACCTTCAACTTAATATATTTTAATTTAACTAGACACAAAATTCATTCCAAATTATTAATTGAAAAATATTAATTAGCTTTGAGTGAAATAAAGATACAGATTTATGAAAATACTAGTTATTAGATTAGGGCGAATTGGCGATATGATTTTGTCAACTCCCCTACTATACCAGCTTAAAAACAGTTCTGAGAATATAGTTGTCGATGTATTGGCTAGCAATGACAATCATAATATTCTAAAATATGCTGATTATGTGGATAATGTATATATTTGGGATAAGAACCCTTTAAAGCTAATATTATTACTGAAAAAGCTTAGAAAAAGGAATTATGATGTTATTCTAGAACCCAAAGATCACTATTCTACAGAGTCATATTACATAGCTGGATTAGTTAAAGCTGAAAAAAGAATTGGATTCGTAAATGGAGAATCTTCTATTTTCGATGTAGATGTTTCAGAATTCAATCAAGATAAAACTCACTTCCAAGATAGGATACTTTCTACATTGAAGGCTTTTGATATTACTCCAGATTACTCCTTAAATATTCCTCTTATGTATCCGGATTTTAATACAGTTAAACAAAACACAAGAGAAGAATACTATATCGTTAATATATCAGCTAGTAATGAATCAAAAAGTTTACAATTTGATTTAGCTAAAGAAATCTTAGTTTATTTGAAAAGTAAAAACATCAAAGTTTATTTACTTTCTGCCCCGATTCATAATGACTTAGCTCAAAAGTTAAGTGAAGCAACTAATACAGAAAGAGCAATTACTAAATCTATTATCGATACTTTCCCACTTATCCATTGTGCTAAAGGTGTTATCACAGCAGATACCTCTGTGGTACATATCGCTGGTACTTATGACACACCAGTAATGGTATTAAGCAAATCTATAGAAAGAGAGTTGTTAAAGTTCTCACCTAAGTCTAATATTAATATAGTTATTAAGTCAGATAGTGAAGAAAGGATTGAGATAAGCAAAACTAAGTTAATTGATTCAATTGATAAGTTTTTAAAATTAACTAACTAATCATAGTATTCAAAATATCCTCCGCTATCTCCTTAACAGCATTTGGTCGAGCAAATTCCTTTATCCTTTCAGACATATTATTTAGTTCAGATTCGTTCTCAATTAATTGTTTAATAGAATTAAGTAACGAGTCCTGAATCTTATCATTGTTAATCAATATTGCTGCTTTACTTTCATCTAACATTCTTGCATTTTCATATTGTTCGTTATTAGATGCAGAAGGTAAAGGTACTAATATAGATGGCTTAGCTAGCACAGATATTTCTGCTACAGTCGTAGCCCCTGATCTTGCCACAACCAAATCAGCGGCACTATAAGCAGTTGCCATATCATCTATAAACACCGTTGCTTTGACGTTAGAAGGAATAACAGCTGGTATAACATAGTTCTTCCCTGTTTGCCAAATGATATTCACTTTCATTTCGCCAAATTCTTTCAGGTTTTTCTCAACTGCCAAATTGATAGATTTTGCTCCTAAACTACCACCAAATATAAATATAGTCTTATATTCTGTGTTGAAATTATACTTTTTTAATGCTGCTTCTTTAGTAGGTGGATTTAGTATTTCGTCTCTAACTGGGTTACCCAAACAATTCAATTTGAACACAGATATTGGATCGAAATAGTCAGCACTTTTTTCGTAAGAGGTGTAAACCTTTGTAGCATTTTTAGATAACCAAAGTATACTCTTTCCTGGATTAACATTAGATTCCATCAGAAAAAGTTTTTTACGTAATCTTCTAGCTGCCAAACCAGGAGGATAGCTAATATAAGCACCAGTACAAATAACAGCATCAATTTTTTCTTTCTTTATAACACTACGTGCTTTAGTTATTGCCTTTATGAATGTTATTGGATACATTATTCCTTTCATATTTTTGCCTGGAAATGCAGTAATAGGCATAGCATAGTACGGAAATCCCATTTCTGGAATTTTTATGGATTCTATTCTATCTTCAGTACCAATAAAAAAACAATTTACTTTATCGTTGTGGTTATCTCTTAGATAGTTAGCTACAGCAGTAGCAGGGAATAAATGCCCACCAGTACCACCAGCAGCAAATAATAGATTAATTTTCTTATCAGTCATTAGTTTTCGTTTTTTACTTCATATTTATCTGAAATTTACTCACATATTTTCTTAATTCAAATAATATTTCTATTTTAGTATCCAGTAGCATAAAAATAAATCTAAACTATAATCTCTCGGGGGAAATGATGAGAAAACTAGTCCTATTACTGTGCCTTATTACGTATGTATCGGCACAGGCAAGCAGTCCTGATATCAATGCATACCTAGAAATGGTTGCAAACGGTAAAATAACAGAAGTAAAATCACAATTACCAGACCTAATGGTCGAATACCCAGATGATGCTGGTGTAAAGCTATTATTAGCAGTAGTTATTGACGATGCACACAAATCATTAGACATTTACAAAAAGATAGTAGCTAACTATCCAGAAAGTGATTGGGCTGATGATGCATACTGGAGAATAGTTCAGTTCTATGCTTTAAAAGGCGAAACTAATAAAGCACAATACGAATTAAATTATTTTAAAACTAGATACCCTCATTCACCATATATAGTACCAGCGGCTGAAGTTGTTCGTATGGCAGAAGGTATATTTAGAAAAGAAAATAGTATCCTAAGAGCTACAAATGAAAAACCAATAGGTCGTGAAAATACACCTGTTGTTATCGAAGAGCCAAATTACAAACCACAACCAATGCAAGACCTAACTTCTGAAAAGGAACCAGAAAAGATTGGAATGGTAATAGAAAAAGAAAAGCCTGTGACTCCGGTTATTGAGCCAACTAATGAGGAGCAACCAGTTCAAATGAAGAAAGTTGTTGCGACTAATCAAGACAACTTAGCTATGAATACAGGCGGTCATAAAGTGGTAAGACAAAGAGTAAAAGTTGAAGTTCAAGACATCAACCCTACTCCTGCACCATTACCAGCAGAAATACTAGAAGAACAGAAAAAGAAACTTTCAGAGTCTGATATTGCTGAGGCAAGAATTGAACCAGTAGTAGAAAAGAAAGTTGTAGAACAACCTCAGACTTTTGAAGTAGAGGAAGTTGGTAATACAGGGTATTACGGTCTACAAGTTGGCTTATTTGACGATATTAAAAACGCTAACGCAGAAATGAAAAAGTTTTTACGCAAGAGAATGAGAACTGAAGTAAAAGAAAAATCAATAAATGACAAACAAAAATTTGCTGTAGTTATTGGAAACTATTCTAGCTTAGAATCAGCTAATGCAGCAAAAATTATCGTTCAACAACAATGTGATTGTGATCCAGTCGTTTTTGAGAAATAAAATATTTACTCGAGAATAAAATAAATGAATAAATTGAAGTTAATTACAGCGATTATAATGTTAGCTTTCTTAACGATGAATTGCAAATCCGAAGGAAAAGATATGTCTGAAGACAAGACTGTGTATGAATATACAGCAAAGAATATAGACGGTGTAACAGTTAATCTATCAGATTACGAAGGGAAAGTATTACTAATTGTCAATACTGCTAGTGAATGTGGGTTTACTCCGCAATACGAAGGTTTACAAGAATTATATGCTAAATACAAAGAACAAGGGTTCGAAGTACTAGCTTTTCCTTGTAATCAATTCGGTGGACAAGAGCCAGGAGAGGGAAATGAGATAAAAGAATTTTGCTCAACAAAGTTCTCTACTACCTTTCCCCTATTTGACAAAATTGATGTCAATGGAGAGAATGCTCATCCATTATACGTTTATCTTAAATCTAAACAATCAGGTTTAGTAACGGATGATATCAAATGGAACTTTACTAAGTTTCTTATTGGTAAAGATGGTGTACCTATTAACAGATATGCACCTCAAACAACTCCAGCAAAAATAACCCCAGACATTGAAAAAGAATTGAACTCGTAGATTAACTTAATCGAATTCTAAAATTTGTAAAAGCAACTCAATTTCTTGAGTTGCTTTTTTTGTTAAGTTGCAACTTGAACTAAACTGAGAATCAAATGAATACATATGCTTTAATTATTACCGCTATAGTATTAATCGAATTTATAATAGATAACACGACCAAATATATAAATCTAAAAGCATTGGATGCTGAATTACCAAGCGAATTTGCCGATGTATATGATGCAGATACATATCGTAAGTCACAAGAATACACCAAAACTCGAACTAAGTTTGGGTTTATTAGTTCAGGGTTTGGTTTAGTTTCTTTATTATTATTTTGGCATTTAGGCGGTTTCGAATATGTAAATACTTTAGCAGAAAGTTGGAGTGAAAGTTTTATAATTCGTGGATTATATTTTTTTGGTATTCTTTTATTCTTACAACAATTAGTTTCTCTACCCTTTTCAATTTACTCTACTTTCGTAATTGAAGAGAAATTCGGCTTCAATAAAACAACTGTTAAAACATTTATAATTGACATTATCAAAGGTCTATTACTTCTTACTGTTATAGGAGGATCTGTTTTAGCACTTATACTATATATATTCAGTGAACTAGGTGAATTGAGTTGGCTTTATGCTTGGGGAGCTGTAATACTATTTACATTAGTTATGCAATATATAGCACCCAAATGGATAATGCCTCTGTTTAATAAATTCAAACCACTAGAAGATGGAGAATTAAAGCAAGGTATATTGGAATTTGCAGATAAAGTTGATTTCCAATTGCAAGATATATTTATAATGGATGGTTCAAAGCGTTCATCAAAATCAAATGCTTTCTTTACTGGTTTCGGTAAAAATAAAAGAATAGCATTATTTGATACATTAGTAGAGAAGCACACAACTGGTGAGTTAGTATCCGTATTAGCTCATGAGATAGGTCACTATAAGCGTAAACATATATTTCAAGGTATGCTTATAAGTATTCTACATACTGGGGTACTATTCTATCTATTATCTTTATTCTTATATCAGGAAGATTTATATTTCGCATTTTACATGGATAGCACTCCTATTTACGCTGGATTTCTATTTTTCTCTCTGCTATATAGTCCTATCGAAACTTTATTATCAGTAGGTATGAATATATTATCACGAAAAAATGAATTTGAAGCTGACGAGTTTGCTGTAGTGGGAAGAGCCAATAGAGAAGATATGATTTCGGCTCTTAAGAAACTTTCGAAAGATAACTTATCGAACCTAACTCCACATAAGTGGTATGTGTTTATGAACTACTCTCACCCTCCAGTAATAGATAGAATAAAGGCAATCAGAACAACAAAAATATAATTACATCTCTATTTCGGTATGTAGCGCGATTTCTTCTAAAACGGCACTAACACGAAGACACTCTGGCATATCCCCTGAGAATACTACAGCTTTACCAGAGTTATGGACTTGCCAAGTAATTTGTTGGGCTTTATCGTAGTCACAGTTAGTAGCTTTTATTACTTGATTAATAACTTCATCGAATGTATGCCACTCATCATCATATAAGATTACTTTAGTTGGATTGGCTACATCTACTTCTACAAGTTCTTCAATTTCTGGAGATTCTTGTTGATCCGCCATATATATGTTGATTCTTTTGATATTCATATCTGACTATAATTATTAGGATTGCAAAAATACGAAAAAATCTCTACTTAAGTGAACAATAATATTATTAATGAATTACCAATATTTTGACGATATTTGCAATAAGATATTTAGTTATAATTTATAATTCAAGGGAGTATTATGAGATACTTAAAATCACTAGTTTTATTATTTGCTTTAATTCTAGTAACAAGTTGCAAAGATGATAATCCTACAGATGGTAGTGATGCATCTGGTTTGGCTACTGCTATAAATGGAACTCAAGGGTCATCAATTACTTATACTAAAATGGATGGCACCGAAGGTAGAACAACGGGAACAACAGTTTTCGGTTGGGATGGCGGACAGCTTCTTAATTCAAATTTTTTCAGATTACTAAGGTTAGGTTCAGATGTAGGAACTTTTAATATTAGATTTAATATGGAAAAAGGATCTAAATTTAGTGAAATAGCAATTGGTGAAAATACTTTAACGCCATCTATACTATTATTGCAAGACTCACAATATTTGGAAGGGTACCATATAGAAGGATATTTCAGTTTTAGTAGTGAATTCCCTGAAGCAGAACCTTTTACAGGAACAATTAAAGTTTACAAAGATAAAAGCTATGGTGGAACTAATTACAGTATTTCAGGCGAAATAGACGCTACTTTAAGTAGTTCAAATCGCAAGTATAAAGCATACTTTTGGAAAGAAGAAGCTACTTGGTAATATATTTAATACTAAAAAAAAAGGAGCCATCTATCAACTTGTTTAGATGGCTCTTTTTTTAAATTTCATAGAATCTAATTCAATGCTGATTTCGGAACTTCACCAGTTAATGTTTTGAGAAATGCAACTATGTCATTCACATCTTCATTACTTAGTTTTTTATTTAGTTGTACATCCGCCATTATGGCTACAGCATCTTCCAACTTCTCTACACTACCATCATGAAAATATGGCCATGTTTTTTCAATATTTCTAAGCCCTGGTACTTTGAAAAAGTATTTATCTGATTCAACAGAAGTAGCCTCAAACTTTCCTTCGTCTTTTTTCTTGGAACCAGTAGCTTCCCAATAGGGCTTATAAACACCAAACTTTTGATACATATTACCACCTAATTGAGCACCAGCGTGACATGTGATACAACCATTATCCATAAACTTTTTCAACCCCTCTTTCTCTTGATCATTAAGAGCTTCAACTTTCCCAGCCAAATAATCATCAAATCGAGAAGGAGTAATCAAAGTTCGCTCGAAAGCACCGATTGCGTTAGCAACATCAGTTATTGTTATCTTCTTAGAGTCTGGAAATACTTCTTTAAATTCAGATTTGTATTCGTCTATTCCGTTCAATCTTTTCTCTAAGAAAGCGGCACTAGGCATAGCCATCTCAACTGGATTAACAATAGGACCGGCAGCTTGTTCTTCGACATCCTTCGCTCGACCATCCCAGAATTGAACAAAGTGGAAAGCGGCATTTAGGACAGTAGGTGAGTTCCTACCACCGAATTCACCCTTATCACCAGGTGAGAATGGGAGATTATCTACCCCATAGGTTTCTAGGTTATGGCATGAATTACAACTGTTGTTCCCATCTTTTGATAATCTAGTATCATAATATAATTTCTTACCTAAAGCAACCTTTTCAGGAGTAATAGGATTTTCAGGGTTTTCTATACTAGTTGGTAAAACTGCAAACATTGTTTGAGCTTTTGTTAATATTTCATCTTTGACTTGCGGGTCATCTATTGGCTCTTTATCTTTCTCACCCCCACATGAGAAAAGAGTAAACATAGCAAATGTCCCAAACACTAAAGAGGCAATTCTTTTTTTCATAATTATTCCTTAATTGTAAAAAACCATAGACGATTAATATACTAATTATTGAGGAATAAATTATACTTTATTACTTTACTATATTAATCTTTCTTGTGAGTAATCTAGTATTACTTTTCAGTGTTATTATATAAGTCCCTGATTT
>JAUHXN010000358.1 GCA_030426865.1 bacterium
TGATTATACTTTCATAATATTCGTCATTGTCCATCTCTTCCATCATATAGTTCTGGAATTTCATACCATCTAAACCAACTTTGAATTTGGAACCATCACCTATTTTATTACCACTAGGAGTAGAGATTGACCCTGCGAATTCGTAAGTAGTGTTGAATTCTATATTGCTCATCATCATAGCGAACATACCCAATCCTTTCTTGAAGTTTCTTTTTAGCTTTCGTACTGAATCTTGGAGTTCTTTCTCAGTTATCCCTAGCTCGTCTAAGGATTTTAGTTCAGTTTTATCGACTTCAGTATGAACTGAATCTAAGTAAGTTTTAAATGTAAAATAAGTATCTTTTCCATCTTTTTGTATCTCATAAGGTAGCATTCCTTTTTCTTTGAGGTTATTGAAATTATCAAAATATCCTGTCGCACTTAATATTAGATCAGCCGAATCGTTAATAAATTCATACTTTATATTGCTCCAAGTATTAACTCCTGGGTATTCATCAAACATTTTATAAAGTTCTTTTAATGCTTTCCCTTCAGGATCATTAAGTGTAGAACCAAACCCCATAGGATCAACTGGCATCAAGTAGCTTGTCTCTACCCTACCAGATTTATCTGGATTTATTATATAGTGTACATTGATCTCTATACAAGAAGTTAGTAGTAAACCTGCTGTTATAAATAGTAAAATTCTTTTAATCATAATAGTTCCGTTTTATATTTGATATAGCTTTTTTGCCATTTTAGTAATCCTACAAAAGACAAAATAAAATAAATTAACATAAGTCCTGAATAAATCTCGAGCCCTCTTTCAAAATATAACCAAATTGAAAACCCATTAATTGCAATCCAGTAGAACCAAGCCGATCTAAGCTTGATAGCTTCAAAATAAGTAGCTAGAAATGCGAATACAGTTGTAAAAGCATCAAAATAAGGGTTGTTTGCATCAGTATGATTACTAAAGAACCATCCAAGAGCTATAGCTAATGAAGTAGAAAGAATAATCCATCCCCCATGAACCGTAAAAGATACTTCCGAGACACGGATTGGATTGTCTTTACTTTTAGATGACCATTTTCGCCAACCATATACTCCCATTATAACATAGTAGCTATATAGTATAGATTCAGAGTATAGTTTAGTTTCTACGAATAGACATATACTAACCAGTGACCCTAGTATTCCAAATAGCCAGCACCATATATTCTCCCTTATTACTAAGACAAGAAAGGCCAAATTGAGTCCAGTTCCTATAATCTCTATTATTTTATTTATTTCCATGTCTTGTACTTGTCTTTTATATAATTTTATTGACTTTTGTAAAAATAAGTTATATATTAAGGAGTCAATACTCTTAAATTATAAATAACTTTCAAAATTAAAGGTATCTTTATGAAAAAGAATATGGGTTCAGCGGATAAAATTTTAAGAATAGCAATAGCTGTGATTGTAGCAGTACTGTATTTCTTGGGAGTAATCTCTGGATTACTTGGCACTATATTACTAGTATTAGCCGCAGTTTTTGTACTTACTTCACTAGTCAGCTTTTGCCCACTTTATACTATCTTTGGCATTAAAACTTGTAAAGTTAGCCAAGAGAATAAGTAATCGTTTCAAAGAAAAGCCGTTCTAGTAGTTCTAAAACGGCTTCTTATTATACTTACATTTTTTCCAATCTTATTGCTTTATAAACTTCTTCAAAACTACTTCATTTGAAATCAAATTAGCTTTAACAAAGTAAGTCCCAGCTGCTAATCCAGAAACATTTATCTTATCCGAATAAATCGAATTGCTGATAGTATTGCCATTAATATCTACAATATCAAAATCTATAACTAAACTATTAGGTACATCTATTTTAATATAATTAGTTGTCGGATTAGGGTAAATTTGAGTTTTAGCACTCAATTCTTCATTAACTGTATTGATAATAGGCGAAACAAAATATTGATAATTATAAATATTCTGTTCTTCATTACTCCCTGGGGCTAGCTCTAATACAGTAAATAATAATCTTCCAGATTCACGTTGAATAAATTGGAACTCAGTTGACTTGATTGTATCATTTGGTTCTTCTTCAAAGACTGTTCTGTAATTGAGTTTTAATCTGAATACATTTTCGAAAGTTTTATCCGGAAGCTGAAGAGTCCCGTAACCATCATAAACTACAGAATAAACTCCAGTTGCCTTTCCTCCGTAATCATAAGCAAAAGTTGATTCGTACACTTGCCCAAATTTCATTGGATAAGGATAATATTCTAACGGTTTATCAAACTTCAAATAATCAGTTGTCAATTTGTATCCTAAAAGTTTATGTGATTTATCATCAACAGAAACAAAGTTTGAAACAGAAGTTATAGAAGAAGGCGTTTGAAAATAAGTAGCGTCAGAAAAAGTACTCTGTGCTTCTTTTGATGCTTCAGTTATTGGTTTCCAAAAAACTTGTTCCAAATCCTGTGTGTTAGTAATAGTAGAGTAATCCCACACCATATCTTTACCACCTAGACCATCTAAAATCTTAAGCGGTTGAGGGGTAGAACTTC
>JAUHXN010000359.1 GCA_030426865.1 bacterium
ATACAGTTTACATTTGAATGATTTAAATTACAACCTAATAACAGTTCTTAGTTTACTATTTGGAATAGCTCCTTTAATAGTTTGGACAATTAGGGACAGAAAAAATTAAAATGAAAAACCTTTTATTAATACTACTGGTTATATCAATAATGCTTAGTTGCCAAGAGAGTACAGATTGGAGCAATGTAATTCATAATAAAGAAGATGGTCTTACTCCACAACAGATATGGAAAAGAGATAGTGTTGCTCCTCTTAATGACCAAATAATTTCCTTCGGTTTTGATTGGGCAAGTAACGAACAATGGAATGAAATAGGTAAAGATTTAGCAACTTATTATGATAAGTCAGGTAAACTTCCAAAACACTCTGATATTAAGATTGACGAGCATAAGGATTCTGTTGTGGTTACCTTTTGGAAAAACGAAGTATTATCTTGCGGAATGTATGGAAATGCAGATGTGAAGAATAATACCGTTATCATGTATGTTGGCGACATATGTTCACCTTATGAAGTTCCAACAGATGGAGAGCTGGCTTTACTACATTTTAAATTTGTTTTCAAAAATGAAGAGGATATAGCCAATAAAAAGTTTGCAGTGAAAAATATAGATGGAAAACGATTAAGCTATAATTAATGATAAAACTATTAATCATATTGGATTTAGACGGTGTTCTTATAACAACTCCACCTTGGAAGAAAACGGAATTAAGTGAAGATGGATATTCTGCATTTAACCCTTCTTGTGTTGAAAATTTGAATAGTTTACTACAGCTTATCGAAACTGATATATGGCTTATTTCATCAAGGAGAAGAACGAAATCCTTAGAGGAGTTTAACATAATTTTCAATTCTCGTCAAATAATAACACCTATTACTGGTTTTGTTCCAATCTATAAAGATTGTTCAACAAGAAAAGAAGAAGTAGAAAGGTTTGTTAAGGAAATTAAATATGATAAAATATTAATAATTGATGATGACAAAACATTAAATGGTCTTGACAAAAACCTTAAAGACAGATTGATTCATACAGAACTAATAAAAGGGTTTGATGATGAAAAATTAGATCTTGCTATATCGATGTTGTAGTAAGTTTTTAATCTATGGCATAAAGTTAGAATCGCCATGTAAATTTTCCTGTATATTCTCTTGGGTGCTTTTAGGATAATACAATGATTGACGAACATTACGTTTAACATTAGGACCTCTATATTGAAGAAGAAACAATCCACAAACGAAAACAATAAAAAATGCTATAACAAAAAACCAAATATGAAATGATTCTTCTATGGTTACATCTTTAGTATTAGATGCAACTTCAATAATATTCTTATACCTTGTTTTTGTAATTTCAATTGCTATACCGTCCTCTCTTATAGCAAAATATTTTGTTTCTGGAAACAGTATGCCAACAAGTAGCCCTAAAGTTATTGAAATAAGTGCAGTTCTAAAGTATGCAAGTTTTTCTCTCATCTTTTAAAAATACCCAAATTATCATATAGTGCAAATTTGTTACTTTAGGAGGGTGAAAAACACATAATGGACATACAAATAGCATCAGATAAAATAAAGCTCAAACCATTCTCTCTTGGATGGTTAAACTACTGTGGTTTTGCTGGAGGGTTAATTATGATAGGATTAATTCAAGCATATTTTTACTTAAAAAATATAGGTACAGATATGGAGGCTTCTTTCTTCAATGAATTTCTTTTATTTATCCCTATAGTTATATTAAGTTGTTTTATTCAATATAAAAGACTTGAATATAAAACATTTAAATTGAATTGCTCTCTTGAATCTTTTAAGGAAAATACCCGAAAGTTGCTAATAGAAAATAAATGGAAAATTGATTATGATAATAAGAACTATATCCAAGCAACATACAACAACGGCCTAGGTATCCTGAACATGGATATGCTTACAATTAAATATAAAAAAGATGAAATTCAATGGAATGTAATACGTCACCCACATAACCACAATTCCTTTCTTGCACTATTAACCTTAAATAGTAAGGGGCGAAAAATGATTTCCATGATTAAGTCAAAACATGATAAAATGAAGAGATGAAAAACCTAATAATCATATTGATTGTTGGTATTGTTGCTCTTGGTTGTGACGAGTCTAATAGTAGTTCAGAAAGCACAAAAATTACTACTAATGACATTGCCACAAATAAGAACTATGATTGGATTGGTGAAATGAAAATCTATAGCAATTATTGGGTAGAAGCACATCACGATACAATTGATTCTAAATTCATTGTCTACCTTACTCAACATAATAAGATAAACAAAGTGCATCCATTGGATTCTGTTAGAATTGATGCTAACTCCAACGACTGGGTTGATTTTGGAACAGTAATGTATAATGGAGTTATTGACTCAGAAATTATTGTAAAAGTTAACCAGGAAAATGATTCATCTGAGTTTGTAATTATTGAAGCATGGAGGACGAATCTAGAATCTCAAAAAATTGAATCTATCCCTATAGACAATCTTACAATTGAGAAATATGATTAAATCTACCTGTT
>JAUHXN010000360.1 GCA_030426865.1 bacterium
GAGAGAAAAAGATTCAGACCGTGACCAAAGGTTCGTAGAAAAGGTTTGTAAACATAATAATATAAAACTATTTAAAGCTTCAGCAGATGTTGAGAAATATGCGGAAAATAAGTCTCTTTCTATAGAAGAAGCCGCAAGAGCTAAAAGATATCAATTCTTTGAGAAAATATGCAACAAATATAAATTCGAATATTTGGCAACTGCACACACTAAAAATGATTTAGCTGAGACATTTCTTTTAAATTTATTCCGAGGCAGTGGATTACACGGTTTGACATCTATTCCAACTAGAAGACGTCTAACTAAAAACTCATTCGTAGTAAGACCTTTAATAAATATAACTAAAGATGAACTAATCGAATATGCTAAACTACGAAACTTGCAATGGGTAGAAGATAAGACTAACGATGAGTTAATTTATACTCGTAATAAAATTAGAAATTTGTTAATACCTGAGATAGAGAATAACTATAATCCAAATTTCGTAAATACAATAGAAAGAACGTCTTCTATTATCAAAAGTGCTAATCAATTCGTAAGTGATTATACAGAAGCGAATTTCAAAAAAATATTTATTACAGCTAACCAAGGAATGGTAGAGATTAATTCTCAATTTTTAGACTCTTACGCAGATATCATACAAAATGAAATGGTAAGAAAAACTTTATCTAGATATTTCTCTTATCATCATGCACCTTATGAAATTACAGAAAGAATAGCAGAATTAACGAGTAAGAATGTCAATACTAAAGTTGAGATTTCTGGGAATATATTTGCTATCAAAGAAAGAGGAAAAATTATAATCCAGAAAGATAATAAAATTGAAATTGAAACTATTAATCAAACTATTAAACCAGAAGGTGTTATAAAAGTAGGTGGTTATGAGATCGAATTTACTAAAGTAGATAGAAAAGATGTTACTTTTGTAAAGGATAATAATATCGAATATTTTGATACTGAATTTATGCCCAATAATTTAGTAATTAGAAATTGGATAAAAGGTGATAAACTCACTCCATTTGGATTTGATGGTACTGTAAAAGTATCGGATTTACTAAATAATAAAAAGCTTAGTAATATTGATAAAGAATCACTACTAATACTTACAGATAAGGTAGATATTGTTTGGGTTTTAGGATTAAGGATGAGTAATAAATATGCAGTATCAAAAAAATCAAAACAAATACTTAAAGCTGAAATACTTAAAAACCCTATTAAATAAGAAATAAAAAATTTATATTTGGGTTTTGCGTCATATAGAACAATAAAAAAATACGAAAATTAAGGCAGATTAAATGAACGGAACAAATAACAAAAATAATAAGAACACTCCTAATAGGAACCCAGAAGAGCAACAAGGAAAAATGGGAAAAAACATGATGTTTTGGCTCTTTATTTCTTTAGGAGTAATTTCACTTTTATTATTTTTCCAAGATGGGAACAAAAGCGATGCTAGAGTATCATACTCTCAATACAAGGAATTCTTAGATAAAGGTATGATATCTGAGGCAACTATTATTAAAACTCAAATGAATGATTTCGAGTTTTATGGTAAACTAAATAGCCCAGCCACTATTAAAGTTGATAATAAGAAAAAAGAAGTGACTACATTCGTTACTAAACTTGGTGTATTGGATACTGAAACAGAAATGTTATGGGAAGCGAAAGGCATTGAGTTAAAATACGAACAAGGAGATGATTTTTTCTGGAGTACTATAATTACATTATTACCTTTAGTTCTACTTTTTGTACTGATGATATTCTTATTCAAAAGAATGCAAGGAGGTGGCGGTGGCCAAAGAGGTCTTTTCAATTTTGGAAAAGCAAGAATCAAGCTTTTAGATGAGAGTTTAGAGAAGGTAACTTTTAAAGATGTAGCTGGTGTAGATGAAGCTAAATATGAATTAGAAGAGGTTATAGAATTTCTTAAAGAACCATCTAAATTCAAAAAACTAGGTGGTAAGATCCCTAAAGGTGTTCTATTATTAGGTTCACCAGGAACTGGTAAGACTTTATTAGCAAGAGCAGTAGCTGGTGAGGCAGGAGTTCCATTCTTCTCTATGTCTGGTGCTGACTTCGTTGAGATGTTCGTTGGTGTTGGTGCAAGTAGAGTTAGAGATTTATTTGAACAAGCTAAGAAGAGCAGTCCTTGTTTAGTATTTATTGATGAGATAGATGCGGTAGGAAGACAAAGAGGAGCTGGTTTAGGTGGTGGACATGATGAGAGAGAACAAACTCTGAATCAATTACTTGTCGAGATGGATGGATTTGAACAAAATAGTGGTATTATTATTATTGCTGCTACGAATAGACCTGATGTTTTAGATCCTGCATTACTTAGACCTGGAAGGTTTGATAGACAAGTTGTAGTTGATAGACCCGATGTCATCGGTCGTGAAGGTATTTTTGCTGTTCATACCAGAAAAATACCGCTTTCTGATGATGTAGATTTGAAGATTTTAGCACGTGGAACTCCAGGTTTATCTGGTGCTGATATAGCTAATGTAATAAATGAAGCTGCATT
>JAUHXN010000053.1 GCA_030426865.1 bacterium
ACGTACTGTGTTTGAAACACCTAATCCAGAAATTGGATTCTTCACTGATGTAGAGATAATATTAACTATTCTGCCATAGCGACTGTCTTTCATTCCTTCGAACAGAGCTTGTACTAGATAATGGCTACACTTTAGGTGCATATCAAATCCTTTGTAAAAAGACTCTACATCTGCATTGAGTAATGCACCAGCGGGAGGGCCACCTGTATTATTAACTAATATTTGTATGTTCCCATTGTTCCCTATGTATTCGGTAACGGAATCTCTAACTTGTTCAGGATTCGAGAAATCAGCTATTATATAATTATGTTGTTGCCAATGTTGTTGAGGCAAATCTTTAACTACACGTTGCAATTTTTCTTCCGAACGTGCTATAAGTACTATGTTTGCACCTAATGTAGCTAATTCGAAAGAGGATGCTTTACCGATACCATCAGTACCTCCGCAAACGAGAGCAGTTTTACCTTTGAGTTCTATGTTCATTTTCTTTTCTCAATTAAAAATACTAAAAAGTCAATATAATAATTATACTTGTATTTAGCGGATAAAAGGAGAAGAAATTTTAAATTATTGCTAATTATTTCTTATTATGTATATCGTGTGTAAACCAATAGCTGAAAAAAAACTTATGTCTTATTCGTTCAGTAGATTATCAACATGGAGAATACTTTGAGATATAGTATACTCATAGTATTTTGCATAGTTATTGGCTTGAGCCCAAACCAGCTAGTATCACAGAATAGGGAACAAGCTAAGCTTGATTTGTTGAATGAAAAACTGAAAACCGCAATAGATGATACTAATAAAGTAAATCTCCTCCAGAAAATGTCCTTCGAGTATAATTCCCTTAATCCAGAATTAGGAGTAGAATATGGAAACAGATCCTTAGAATTAGCAAAAAAACTAGGTTGGAAAAAGGGAATAGCTAAATCTTATAATTCAATCGGTGGAAACAACTTTGCTTTAGGAAACTTTGAGAATGCACTTGATAATTTTAAAAAATCTCTTAAGCTAAATGAAGAGAATAAAGACTCAATAGAAATAGCAAAAAATCTAACAAACCTTGGTAATATTTACTATAACCTTTCTAATTACTCACTTGCCCTTAACTATTATCAAGATGCCCTCAGGATAGATATGAAAAAGGGGCAAAAAGAAGGTGAAGCCGATAATAATGGGAATATAGGTAATATATATAGTGATTTGAAGAATTTTGAAAGTGCATTGAAATATTATAATAAAGCTTTAAAAATACATGAAGCTAATAATAACAGAAGGGGCATAGCTAATATACTAGGTAATATGGGGACAGCATATTTAGATTCGAAGCAATATGACAAAGCATTAGAAAAATTTGAAAAAGCTTTACAACTGTGGGAGCTCTTTGGTAATAAATTTGGAATAGCAACGAACCTAGGTAATATAGCAAATACATATCATTATGTTTCTGACTATAAACAAGCATTGACTTATTATGAGAAAGCTCTTCTGATAAATGAAGAAATTGGTAATAAATTTGGTTCTGCTGCTATCATGGGAAACTTGGGTGGTTTGTTCTACCACTTAACACAAGATACTGTGATCAACAAACTTAAAGAAAGAAAAAGTACTATCTCACTTGATAAAGATTATAATTTAAAAAAATCAATAGAATTCTCTGAAAAAGCAACTGAGCTGGCTGAGCAAATAGGTTCTAAAGATATGCTACGAGAATTCTATGGGTTTTTAGATAAAGCTTATGCTCTGAGAGGAGAATATAAAAAAGCATTCGAATATCAAAAAAGCTGGATAGAGTTAC
This sequence comes from bacterium, assembly GCA_030426865.1. Lineage (GTDB taxonomy): Bacteria > Bacteroidota > Ignavibacteria > Kapaibacteriales > UBA2268 > PGYR01. The sequence continues at coordinate 1,799 of JAUHXN010000053.1, forward strand.
GAGATTCTATATTCAGTGTAGAAAAGACTAAAGAAATTGCAAAATTAGAAGCAGTAAAACAAAGTCAGATAAATGAGAAAGAAATTAAGCTTCGTGATTTGGAATTACTTCGAAAGAATGAAGAGCAATACTTACTTATACTAAGTTTTGGTGGTGGTGCTATAATGCTTCTACTAATCTTCTTGCAAAGAAGAAAATCAGAGAAACTATTACTGAATATCCTTCCCCCTAAGATAGCAAAAAGATTGAAAAATAATGAAAAAAGGATTGCTGATAGATTTGAAAATACGGCGATAATATTTTTAGATATAGTAGGGTTCACTAGTTACTCTAAAGAAACTGACCCAGTTAAAGTAGTCTCTGTATTAAATGATATCTTCACTAGATTCGATAGCTTGACAAAGGAGTACGGACTAGAAAAAATAAAGACTATTGGGGATTGTTATATGGCTGCCGCTGGGCTTCCAGAACCTCACCCTCAACCTATATTGTCCACTGCTGAATTTGCACTCCATGCAAAAAAATTGATGCAAAACTATACTACTAAAGATGGGCATAAACTTCATTTCCGAATAGGAATAGATGCTGGTCCTGTTGTTGCCGGAGTTATTGGCGAACGTAAGTTCAGTTATGATTTATGGGGAGATGCCGTTAATACCGCATCTAGAATGGAAAGTACTGGCCTTCCAAATGAAATACAAGTAACTGAAAACTTTGCAAAAAGTCTTGCTGTTCATAAAATAACTTGTGTAGAACGTGGTGAAGTTTATATAAAAGGAAAAGGGATAATAAAGACGTATTTGCTAAAAGAAGACTACACAGAAAAAAACGAAATGAATAGGGGGCATGATGAATAAGACCATTATGTTCATATTAATTATCATTTCTCTATTGTTAGCAAACACTTTAGAGTCTTCTAATAGGGGTCTTAAGAAAATAGACTCTCTAATGAAAGAACTACCTAATGCAAATGAGGACACAAATAAAGTCAATTTACTTTGTACATTGTCAACATATTATTATGCTTTTGAACCAGATTCTGGAATAAAGTATGGCTATCAATCTGTTGAATTATCTAAAAAACTTGATTGGAAAAAGGGATTAGCTAAATCATATAATGGACTAGGTATAAATTATTCGATGAAAAGTAATAATTTAAAAGCTAGTGAATTATTTAATAAAGCTTTAGAAATCTATAAATCGTTAGATGATAAAGATGGAATTTCACAGCAGCTAGGTAACCTTGGTATTGTGAGTATGAATTTATCGAACTTTACAGATGCTTTAGATTATTACCAACAATCTTTAAAAATAGATGATTCTGATAGTAACAAAGCAAGACAATATGGTAATATAGGTGTTGTCTATAATCACTTAAAAGATTATAATAAAGCACTAAAATATAATGTTAGATCATTGAAAATTAGAGAGAAACTAGGTGATAAGGAAAGGATATCGAGACAATTAAGTAATATCGCACTTAATTATACTTTCTTAAAGGATTATGATAAAGCTTTAGAAAATTATGAAAAAGCATTAAAGTTAGATATTGAAAATGGAAATAGAAGAAGTATTGCCATACGATTAGGAAATATAGGTGTATTACATTGGGAAAAACAAGATTACGAAAAGGCATACGAATACTATAATAAGGCGCTAGAGATAAACAAAGAAATTGGCAATAAAAGTAGTATTGCAGTTAATTTAACCAATCTGGGAGCTATTCATTACTTTTTAACTCAGGATACGGTTCGTAGTAAGTTAAAAAATGTTGGAACTAGTTTGAATCTCGATAAGTCTTACAATATTAATAAAGCTATTCAATATTCGAATGAGTCAGAAAGTATAGTTAAGGAAATTGGCAATAAAAGACAATTGATAGAAATTTATGAGACTTTGAAAGAAGCTTATAAATCTATCGGAAGATTCGAGAATGCATACCATTATCAAACAGAATGGGCAATGTTGAAAGATTCGATATTTAGTGTAGAGAAAACGACGGAAATTGCGAATCTCGAAGCAAAGAAAGAAAATGAAATCAAAGAGAAAGAGTTAAAACTTAAAGATTTAGAATTAGATAGAAAGGCCAAAGAACAAATGGCTCTTTTTATTGGAATGGGAGCAATATTAATTCTTCTTGTTGTAATATTCTTGCAAAGACGTAAATCAGAGAAATTGCTCTTGAACATTATGCCTGAGAAAATAGCGAAAAGGTTGAAGAAAAATGAGAAAAATATAGCTGATAGATTTGAAGAAGTATCAATTATATTTGTAGATATAGTAGGATTTACTTCCTACTCTAGGGGAACTGAACCCGAAGAAATAGTTTCTGCACTCAATGATATATTTACTAGGTTTGATATGCTTTCTATTAAACACGGGCTTGAGAAAATAAAGACAATTGGTGATTGCTATATGGCAGTTGCAGGTTTGCCTGAACCAAATAAAAAACATGCAGAAGCAACAGCGCGGTTTGCTCTAGAAGCAAAAGACTTAATGCATAATTACGTAACTCCAGATGGACATAAACTATTATTTAGAATCGGAATAGACACAGGGCCAGTTGTTGCAGGTGTTATTGGTCAAAGTAAGTTTAGCTATGATTTATGGGGTGACGCTGTTAATATGGCTTCTAGGATGGAAAGTACAGGTTTACCTAATGAAATTCAAGTTACAGAAAACTTCATAAATGAAATCAAAGATACTAAACTAGAGTATAGATTACGTGGAGAAATAGAAGTTAAAGGCAAAGGAACATTATCAACTTACCTTCTTAAATAAGGATTGGAATGAATTTTAGAGTTATACTATTTACAGTTTTAGTTGTTTTATTTAGTCAATACATATTTGCTGAAAAGCAAGGTCAAGAAAAATTAGACTCTCTTCTAAAAGTTCTACCGAACGCAAAAAAAGATACAGCACAAGTGAGTTTGTTAGCGAAACTATCTTCTAATATACAAGCCACAAATCCAGACAAGGGCATTCAGTATGGTGAAAGGGGGGTGAAGCTAGGCCAAGAGTTAGGTTGGGAAAAAGGAATAGCAGATAATAATGTATCAATTGGCCTTAACTATACTTTAGGTAAATCAGATTTTGCTAAAGGTAAACAATATTTCGAAAAAGCTCTAAAAACTTTCGAAGATTTGGAGCTGAAATTAGAGTTTGGTAAAACCTTAGTTTACATCGGAATAGTATATGAAAAACAATCACGTTTTAATAAAGCGATTGAAAAATATGAAGAAGCATTAGCTATTTTCGAACAATTAAAGGAACAAGAAAGAATAGCAAGTACTTTAGGAAACATTGGTTTTATATATAGGAACCAATCCGATTATGCTATGGCATTAGAGTATTATCAAAGATCTTTATCTATATTCGAAAAATTAGGAGAAAAAGCTGGAATAGCTGCCAACCTTGGTAATATAGGAATGCTTTATGACTACCAAAATGATTTTACTAGAGCGACAGATTATTATAAAAAGGCACTTGAATTAAAGAAAGAACTTGGTGATAAAACCGGTGAAGCTGCTTTACTTGCTAATATGGGATCTGTATATTTAGCTCAGAAAGATTATGATAGTGCATTAAAGAATTTCGTGTTATCAGTTGATATATTCGAAGAAATCGGTAATAAATATGGTGTTGCAAGTTTACTTAGCAATATAGGAATCGTTCATCAATACAAATATGAGTACATAGAAGCGCTAGAGAACTACAAAGAAGCTATAAATATATACGATGAACTAGGTAGTAGGACAGGTGTAGCAAATAATCTAGGTAACATAGGCGAATTATACTACAGTCTATCACAAGACTCAGTAATGAGAAAAATTAAAAAAACGAATTATCTGATAAGTTTAAATAAACAAGAAAATCTCCATAAGTCCATTTCGAATTATACTCAAGCTATTAATATATTAGAAGAAGTTGGTGATTTATACACAAGATATAGGTTTATACTTGGTTTATCAAACTCCTATCAATTAAAAGGTGATTATGCTAAATCTTTAGAGTTATATAAAGAGTATGTAATTCTAAAAGATTCTGTTTTCACTGAAAAATCACAATCACAAATAGCAAATCTAGAAGCGATTCGTGAGAATGAGATTAAAGACAAGGAATTAGAGATTAAGAATAGAGAAAATGAAATTCAAAATCTAGAAATAGCTCAAGCTAAGAATGAACGTTGGGCTTTTATTGGTGGAGCTATAGGAATAGCCTTTATTGCTATTATAGTATTCAGACAAAGACAAAGATCAGAAAAGCTGTTACTTAATATTTTGCCTATGAAAATAGCTAAAAGATTAAAGAAAAAGGAACGACTGATAGCTGATGATATAGAATGTGCAAGTATTGTATTTATTGATTTGGTAGGGTTCACTGCCTATTCAAAAGATCGTAAGGCCTCTGACGTTTTACAAATGCTGAACGATGTATTTGATAAATTTGATGGTCTAATTGTAAAATATGGTCTTGAGAAAATAAAAACGATTGGTGATGGCTATATGGCTGCTGCAGGAGTACCAGAACCATGTGATGACCACTCTGTAAGAGCAACTAACTTTTCTTTAGATGTACATATTGTTTTGAAGGAAATCAATGAGCAAATGAATACGGATATACAAGCGAGAGTAGGTATAGAATCTGGACCTATAGTTGCTGGTGTCATAGGAGATATGAAATTTGCTTACGATTTGTGGGGAGACTCTGTTAATACTGCTTCTAGAATGGAGTCAACTGGAACTCCTGGCTTAGTTCATATATCTTCTAATGTAAAAAGAGAGCTTGACACTCAGCAACATAACTTCAAATTTGAAGAGTTAGAGCCAATGGAAGTTAAGGGTAAAGGCGAGATGATTACATATATGGTACATAGAAAATAGAATGTATAATAGATATAAATCGAAGGAGTTTGTTCTTACTTTATATATCACATCTATAATAATAGTTTGTATTTATAAACTTATAGAAGTAATAATTGAGTTTAACAGACAATCTAATTTCGTGATGGATAAATTTGATTCTACTGAGTTAGAATGGGGCTATTTAGCTATCTTCCTTTTAGTCTGCCTGATTGTCTATGAATTATTAATGTTTGCTTGGTCATTTATACTTTTGAAAGAAAATCACTTACAAGACAAAGGAAAGTTCTCGTTCCTCATACTTCTGTTTACTTCATCAATACCTGTACTTCTACTCATTAGATTATACTTTTTGCAGAATGCAAGCTAGAAAGTACTTCAATGCTTTGTTATTAAGATTTTATACATTCTGTTTTAGTAAAACTCTAAAGTAAATTTCATAGTACTTGTATTTCCTAAATTATCAGTACAACTTACTTTCACAGGCCCTTGCTGTTTTGGTACATAATATACTTGCTCATCTGTTTTACAAGTTCTAAAATACTCATCGTTTATAAACCAACTACATTCGTCGGCATGTTGTGATATAACAGCAGAGAGTAAAATCTTATCACTCTTAGGATCGATAAAATATGTTTGATTAACTAATGGAGATATTATTTTAGGTGGATAGTTACTATTCAATCTAGCACATTTATTATTATGTTTTATAGGATTCTTGAATATTATATTATTGTCATTATAATAATCTATAAGTATTGGATCAATATTTTCTACAAGTATAGTTTTGAACCCTGTAGGTGGTAAACAATCTGTACAATACTCAGTTTTCTCGTCAATCGTAACATAAATTTCTTTGATGTGGTTACACTTTATATTTGAGGACTTAAACGGTATATAGTAGTCTGAAATAAGCTCTGTACAATGTTGATTAGGAACTAGTCCACTGACAGTACATACTTTTCTTTTTGGTAATGTACTATCTAAATAATATTGTGAATTGTAAGGTTGTAGTAAATTAAAGATTTCAAACAATAAAGGGGTTGCGACGCTTGCACCTGTTAGCGAAGCAACACTTTTATTATCAAAATTTCCTGCCCAAACACCTACTGTATATCTATCTGTGAACCCAATACTCCAAGCATCTTTTCTACCGTATGAAGTTCCAGTTTTCCATGAAATACGTGGTAATCGAATTGCTGATTGGTAGTTTGTAGGGTAATCTGGTCTTTGAAGTTTAGAAAGTAGTTCTTTGGTTATCATTGTTGCTTCTTTATTGAATATAATTTTTGATTCACTTTTTATACTATCTTTTAAAAATACTATAGGTCTCATTTCTCCATTGTTTGCTAAAGTCATATATAATCTAGTTAGTTCTTCTAGTGAAACTCCACATCCACCTAAGACTGTGGAGAGTCCGAGTTCTGTCTTGTTTTTACTTATAGACTCGAAGTCTAATTCTATTAATTTTTGAATAAAATTATCTATTCCAACTTCATTGAGTAAATAGACAGCAGGCACGTTTAAAGATTGTGCTAAAGCATGTTCAGCACTTATCAAACCTCTAAAGTTTTGATCAAAATTTTGAGGAGAGTAGTTTCCGTATTGTAATGGGATATCGTGTAGAATAGTTTTGGGCGTTGCTATACCTTTATCCATAGCTAGTAAATATACTATTGGTTTGAGAGTAGAACCAGGTGAACGAATAGATTTAATACCGTCAACTTGACCTTCGTGTTGATTATCATAAAAATCATTAGAACCTAAATACGCGATAACCTCTCCTGTAATATTATTAGCTACAATTACTGAAGCATTATATATACCAAGCGAATTCAATCCTTTGATATAAGATTTAGTGATTGTTTCGATTTTCGATTGAGTATTGAGGTCAATAGTAGAATTTATATTTGTTCTATTTCTATTGTTTGATATTATTCTTGTTGAGAAATGAAGTGCAAGGTTCGGTCTATCTATTCTTTCCGAATGAAATACTTCATTGAGTGCATCATAAAGCAAATTATTTGGGAATGTTTTATTTTCTAAATAATACTTTATCTGGGAGTTTTTCTTATTATTAATTCTTCCATTATATTTCCCAATTTTGAAGTGATTAGGATTATTAGGTATGAGTGAAAGTGCAATAGATTCTGATAGACTCAATGATTTAGGTAGTTTATTCAAATAAAATATAGATACTGCTTTTACTCCTTCTATATTACTCCCAAATGGGATTAAGTTTAAGTATAGCTCAAGTATTTCATTTTTTGAATAATAGACTTCTAATTGTAACGCAGTGAATAGCTCTCTTATCTTATTCCAAATTGTTCTTTCTTTCGGTGCTAATAATCTTGCCACTTGCATTGTTATAGTCGATGCACCAGAGACTACTTCTCCGTTAATTGTATTCTGTACTACAGCTCTTGCTATTGAGACAGGATTGAATCCAGGGTGATAGTAGAAATACTTATCTTCTTTTTCTAATACTGCGTCAATTAGATTCTGACTAATTTCGCCGAGCTCCGATTCGAATCTCCATTTATCTTCTTTGTTAAGGAATGTTGCAAGTACTTCGCCATTTCTGTCATAAACTATTTTCGAATAGTCTATTTCTAATTGTAATGGGAAAACAAAGTTTAATATTACAATTAAAATGCAAAAAGCTCCAAGTATTTTTAAAAGCTTTTTCATTCTATTATAATTTTGCCTCCACCATGATATGATCTGTACGAACCATCGTACATAGCATCTGCACTTATAACTCCCTTATTAAACTTACCCCTAGTTACAGCTCTACATATATAATAGAACTTCTTTGTCGGCTCATAACCACCTAAAGAAGTAAACATATTAATCCTATCATCTCTGAAGTCAATATATTCAGGGGTGTTAGCTTTCATCCATTTGTAGTTAGTATTGTTTGAGCTTAGACGTGGATTATCTATTTCAAACCCTGCAGGTAACAAGTCTGTAATAGCTATATTGTTGACGATATCTACTTTGTTTAATAATGATACTTTTAGCTCTACTATAACTAAGTCTCCTTGTGAAAATCTATCATCTAGCTTATTACCGTTTCTATCAAAATAATTTCTTTCTACTTTCAATTTACTATTTTCGTTCTTGTAAGATCCATCTGTGGTCAATCCACTAGATTCCCAAAAATAATATAAATCTTCACTTCCAGTTGATTTTAATGTCACATTAGCATTCTTAAAGTGTTCCACTATATACTTTTCATTTCCCAGTTCAAAAACCTTATCATTGAATATGATACTCCCCGAAGCTAAATTATTAGTTTTTTTGGATGCTAATTTACCTAAAGCTAAGAATGAAAAAGCTCTCTCTTGTGTTGAAAGAAAGTGCTTGTTGTCAACAATTTTAATGAGCTTATCTGATAGACTCATAACTCTATAATCATCTGAATCTGCTTCAATCAAGGAGAGTAAACTTATTGCCATATTTCTAACTGTCGATGCAAATGTACCCCCAGTTTTACTTTCTATATCTTTTTCATAATACTTTTCAGGCATTATGTGAGTAAAACTATTCTCATCACCTGCTAATTTATATGCCGATGCCAATAAGAATTTTGAGTCTTCACTCAACGATTCTAGTTCAGCTTTATACATATTCATAGAACTTTTATCAGCTTTACCGGCAAGTGATAATACATACAGCGAATAAAATATATTCCTATCATAAACATATACCCAATCCCCATTCTTAAATTTGTCCGTTTCTTTTAATTTTTCTAGACACTTATATTGAAGAAATCCATATAGTTTATTTAGCATAGATTGATTAACATTAAAACCAGCATTTTTTGCTTCAGTTAAAAAGTGAGCGGCATAAATTGAACCCCATTTATTACTCGTGTTACTCCCTTGACAATACGAAAGACCTCCATCATATCTTTGGAATGAAGATAGTTTAGAAATGGCACTGTTAATATTGTCATTTGCAATAGAAATAGAAGCTTTTGTTGGAGAATCATCAGTTAATGATAACAAGTCTTTAAAATATAATTGAGGAAATACTTTTGATACCGTTTGTTCTACACAGCCATGTGGGTATTGTAGCAAGTAATTCAGATTATTAAGTTGAGATATAAGTGGAGATTTTGAAATTACAACTTTTGATTTGTTCGTGATAGGGATATAGTTAGATATTAAATCTAAATTTAATGTCTTTCCAGATTTCAATAATCCAGATCCACTTGACTTTTGAAGAGAAGAAATTGGTCTTATTGTAATGTCAGTCTCTTGTTTGAATTTACTTCCATGACCATCAACTAAGATTTTTATAATCGAATTACCTATTCTTTTCGCAGATTTAACTTTAAATACTATCTGTTTCTCTTCGTTTGCACCTAATTGTAATTTCTTTTCTGTATCTCCAATAGCGGTAATCATATCATCTAACTTGATTTTTACACTTGCAGTTGTGCTTTTGCCTTCAGTATTCGATAGGGTTACGACTAAGTCTAATTCATCATCAGGGCTCAAAAAACGAGGTACAGACGAGTTTATAACTATTGGGTCAACTACCTTCATTTCTTTATCTACAGAACCAAAGGACTTCCCTTTATATGCTACAGCCATCAAACGAACGGCTCCGGAGAATTGGGGTATTTCGAGAGTAGTTTCTACTATCCCGTTTCTATCTGACTTTAATATACCGCTCCAATACGAAAGTAATTTCACTCTTTTATTTGATAAAGGATTTACTCTACCATCAACCATAATATCTTCCATAGCACCATCACCACCGGACTGACCATCAGAAAGCTTTAATTCAGGGTATAGATATGGATACATAGTATATGAATTTACATCTAATCCATATTGCTTGTAGAAAAAATTATACGGGTCTGGTGTTTTGTAGTTTGTTACTTGAAGTATCCCTTCATCTACTGCAGCCAAAGTTAAATGAATATTCTTATCTCGCATATTTGTTTTTATCTTTATACGCTGACTGATATTCGACTTCGATTTCTCGGGGGCTATTATCTCCATTTCTATTTTGTTACTCTTCTTGATCACTTCTATTGACTTATAACCATAAGCTACAGTAAGTGGTAAAGCTCCATTATCAACTTTCTTGAACAATATAGCAGATATGTAAACATTGGGTATATGTTCCTCTTCTAAATCTATTTCAAGTGATGCACTTTTGTTGTTCGTATTCAAGTACTTGTTATAGTAAATCCCGTCTCTTTCAAGGGTAACAAGCATTTTACCATCGAATGGAGTTTTGAAAAGTATTTTACATTTATCATTCAGATTATAACTTTCTTTCTCCGTTTCTATTGTTATTTTACCTTCCTTGTCAATCTCAAAATCACCTGCTGTGCTTTGCTGCCACCCACCCCAATCGAAGCAATAGAATTGCTTTGCAGTGTAATTTATCTCACCAACACCACGAAGACGAATTTCGTATCTGCCTGGTACAGTGGGTTTAAATGAAAATTTAGTATTCTTATCATGATGAGTGAATTCCTTTTCTTCAACAAGTTTCTCTTCTTTCTGAGATTTATATGTGTAATTTCCATTCTCGTTTTTAACTAATACGGAATTCCAATTGTATCTTATTATTTGGACAGATAATTTCTTTTCTTTTTGAATCTTTTGGTATTTATCTATTGCCAATATTGGTATTACAACATTTGAGTTTACATTATTATAGTAATCAAAATCACCAATTCCGTAGAAAACCTTTTGAGTTAGAATATCGTATTCTATCGACTTATTGACGGGTCTCCCATTCTCATCGAAAACAGTTAGGTTTGCTCTAGAAGTCAGTATCCCATTGTTCTTATATATATCAAAAAGTTGTGTTCTGTATGTTATTTCACCTTGTTTATCAGTTTTACCTGTTATTACTTTGTCAAGATTTTCGAAGTTGATTTCATTTTTTACTTCGACATTGAAATCATAATCCTTGTATTTGTCAAAACTC
>JAUHXN010000361.1 GCA_030426865.1 bacterium
TTCCATAGTAACATTAGCTACTGGTACGAATGGACAAACATCCATTGCTCCCATTCTTGGATGTTCTCCTTTTTGATAACGCATATCTATTAGTTCTTTTGCAATTTTAGCAGAAGCAATAGCTCCATCAATTATAGAACTTTCATCCCCGACGAAAGTATAAACAGTTCTATTAGTAGATGCACCGGGATCCACATCTAATAAAGTACAACCTTCAGTCTGTCTAATAGCTTCCGCAATAGCTTCTATAATTTTTTTATCTCTACCTTCTGAAAAATTTGGAACACATTCGATTATTTTTTTCATTATCTATTCTTTTAAGTTATAACACATATTAAGTTCCGAAATTTAAAAAACTTTATAGATTTAGTAGAATTTAACAGTTGTTAATAAATTAAATGTTCAAAAGTTTATTCTAATCGTTAAATTCGTTTATTAGAAAAAGTAGTTTTAAGTATATGCCTAGAAAAGTAAAATTAGACGATATAGAAGAAGGACAGATTTTAGCAGAAACTTTGTCAAATAAATATGACCAGGTACTTATAAAAAAAGGCACTTCTTTGAATCTTGATTCACATATCAGAGTGCTAAAGATGTGGGGTATTAATGAGATTTCTGTTTATGATGATTTGGTTGATGCTTCTAGTAGTTCACTAAACAATGAAGAAGTAGCAAATATCGAAGCGATGTTATTAAGTGAATTGGGATGGAGCATTAAAAATGAGAATGATAAGTTCTTATTTGATATTGGAGTTTTAAGTAGAATAGGGGAAATTATTGATGAATAGACTTCTTGAAAAAATTGAAAATTTTGACGACTTTCCGACTTTACCTACTATTTATTACAAACTTGTAGATGCACTATCAAATACTTCAACAACGATTAAAGATCTTTCTAATCTAGTTTCCACAGATATTGCATTATCATTTAAATTATTAAAAATAGTTAATTCAAGTATATATGGACTTAGTACAAAGGTTAATTCTATAGACAAAGCTATATTCCACTTAGGTTTCAGAGAATTAAAAAATATAATTCTTTCTACTAAAATAATTGAAGTATTCTCAGATATTAATTCTAATTCTAAATTTGATTTAGTAGAGTTTTGGAAACATTCAATTGCTGTAGGTGCTATTTCTAGAATTATAGCACAAGAATTAGGACAAAAAAATCTAGATGAGTATTTACTATCTGGAATAACACATGATATTGGCAAACTTGTATTGATTAAAATCTTAGGCTCTGAATATAATGTAGTTTTTATAATGATGGAAAAAGAAAAAATATCATTACTAGAAGCAGAGCAAAGAGTACTAGGTATAACGCATCAAGAAATTGGTTTAAAATTAGCAGAATCTTGGAATCTAGACCCCAATATTTTAAATGTCATAAGATACCATAACGATGGTCTGGTGGGTTCTAACTATGATCAATTAGTTGGTGTTGTACATATATCGAATATACTTGCTAAATTACTTCGCCTTGGTCATTCGGTCTGCTAAAAAATAACTCAACCCAACCAATTACTTTGGCGTAGATTAGATATTACAAAATTTGATAAAAATTCGTTCTATGATAGAATAAAGCTTGACTATGAACAAGCGAACGAAATATTAATAATAAATTAGAATAACATGGAAGTAAACTTAGAAGTTTTTGAAAGCTTTAATAAGGCTTTAGTAAATAACCCAACAATAGAAAGCATTATAGAAAGTTCTAATGATGTTTACTATAAATTGATAAAACCTCAATTCACTGCAATTTTTCTTTTTAACACAGAAACATTTGAACCTGTCCTAAAAAATTGTTATCCTATTGAAGAAAAAGATAATTGTCTTGCAATATTCGAGAAATCAATTGAACTTGGTTTAATTGGTGAAGTTATGAATTCTAATGATTTGATTCTAAGAGACTTGGAAGACTCAAACTCATTATTACTTGCTCCTCTTATTAGTTCTAAAGGTGCACTTGGTTTTGGATTAATTGAGTATGATAAATCTATTATAGATTTAAATAAGGAAACTAGATTTCTTCTGAAAAATTTTACTGGCTATTTAGCTTCTAGTATTAACGGGTTGAAACTTGAAAATGAAAGTAATCTTTTTAAAAACAAAATAGATCAACTTGTTGCTGTCCAGACAAGAGAATTAATGGAGAAAAAAAAGGAAATAAGTGAGAAAGTAGAACAACTAAAATCGAGCTTACTTATGACTCTACCACATGAAGTTAGAACTCCTCTAAATCAAATACTTGGATTAACCGATTATTTAAAACAAAGTTTAGAAGATGTAGATAAGGAAGAAACATTGGAAATACTAGAGGATGTTCATTCCTCTGCTGTTAGATTAAGAAGGTTATTCGAGAATTATCTTTATCTTTCAGCTCTTACAATTAATTCATATAATATTGAAGAGTTAGAAAAACTTCAAGAATCTGCTATTTATTCTGCAGAATCACTTATTTACGAGACTGCAACAAACATTTCATACAAATTTAATAA
>JAUHXN010000362.1 GCA_030426865.1 bacterium
AGCAGGTGCAGGTATTGACGTTTGGACAAACGAACCATGTACTGATGCACAGAAGGAACTTATATGTCACCCTAATGTAAGTGCAACACCTCATATTGGTGGTTCGACAAATGAAGCTCAAGATAGAGTAGGGATAGAAATAGCAGAAAGCGTAGTAGCAGAATTAAAAAAATAAAGGTATTAAATCATGGCAGTATTCAAACCATTCAAAGCATTCAGACCCACTAGCAGTAAAGCGAAAGACGTAGCTGCTTATCCTTATGATGTAGTTAACTCTGAAGAAGCTAGAGCAATAGTCGATGGAAACCCAGACTCTTTCTTACGAGTAGGTAAACCTGAAGTTGACTTAGACCCTAATATATCACTTTACGATTCTAAAGTTTATGCGAAAGGTAAAGAAAATTTAAGCAGATTAATTACTGATGGTATTTTAGTAGAAGATGCAACACCTTGCTTTTATGTTTATAGTTTGACTATGAATGGGCGAACTCAAAATGGATTGGTCGGCTGTGCAAGTGTAGAAGATTACTGGAACGACGTAATCAAAAAGCACGAATACACTAGAAAGCAAAAAGAGGAAGATAGATGTGAGCACGTACGTATAACAAATGCACATACTGGTCCAATCTTTTTGACTTACAAAGATAATAGTGATATTAATGAATTAATAGAGAAAGTAAAGGATAATCCACCTGATAATGATCACGTTGCTAACGACGGTATCCGTCATCAGACTTGGTTGATTGATAATAAAGAATATATAGATTTTATACATAATCGATTAGCAGAAGTACCTAGCTTTTATGTGGCGGATGGTCATCATAGATCAGCTGCAGCTGCTATAGTTGGCAAAGAGCGCAGAGAAGCAAACCCTGACCACAATGGCAATGAAAACTATAACCACTTTTTGGCAGTTCTTTTTCCAGCTAGTGAGTTATATATAATGGATTATAACCGATTAGTTGTGGATCTTAATGGTAATTCAGTTAGTGAGTTTCTAAGTAAAGTCGCTGAAAAATTCACAGTAGAAAAATCAGACTCAAAAGTATCTCCATCTAAAAAAGGGGAATTCGGATTTTATTCAGAAGGTAATTGGTATAAACTTAATATCAAGCCTGAATTAGTTGATTTGAATGATCCAGTTGAGTCTCTAGACGTAGCATTACTTCAAAAACATGTACTTGATAATCTTTTAGGTATAGAAGACCCACGTACTGACGAAAGGATTGACTTCGTTGGTGGTATTAGAGGATTAGAAGAGTTAGTAAGAAGAGTCGATAATGGCGAGATGAAAGCAGCTATTAGTATGTTCCCTACTTCTATCGAAGAGTTGATGAACATAGCTGATGCTGGCCGAGTTATGCCTCCTAAGTCAACTTGGTTCGAGCCGAAACTTAGAGATGGATTATTTGTTCATTTCTTGGACTAAGTCAAATATAAAAATAAATTCAAAATGAAAACTCCTGCAAATTTTGTAGGAGTTTTTTTGTTATGCCTACCAACACATGAGATACAGATATACGACATAAATTGACTTATATCAAATAGACATTATATTGCATCTAAAAAAGTGATATGAAAATAAATAACGGTATTGTAGCATTTATAATTGTACTTTTACTTATGCCAATCGGGCATATAATAATGTCATTTATCACTAAAAATTACCCTTTAGAATATCAGATGCTTTACGCTGGAGCCCTTGGCTTTGCTGGTGTTTTTATTATACTATTAAACAGTAGGACTCAGAATGAAATAGTATCCTCTTTATTCGGATTGTTAGCTGGAATCCTAATTTGGACTGGTTGGGTCGAATTTGCATTCGTATATTTTGCTGAAAGATTAGGTATATCACCATTGCAAGAAGGAGGTGAGATAATAACTAGACCAGAATATTTATTAATGATTTCCTCTGGTGGATTGGTATTCTCACTTCTAGCAGTACTTATGGTTGATAGCACTACAAGGTGTAATATGTTCCTTTGGTTTCAAAAGAAACTAAAACTAAAAATCACGAAAGTTGCTTCGAAGAAGAATTATACAGCCCTTACGGCTCTCGAATCAATCATTATAATTTGGTTTTTCTATATTCTATTATTGGTTATTTATGATGAGTTTTAGAAAGGAGTTAAAAAATAATTGAATTTTTAAATATTTATATGTATTTATTGTTATATGAATTTTGATATTTTTTAGATATTTATAATATTTACATAAAATGTTAGAAATGAAAGTAAAAGTTGTATCCAGCTGCTCTTGAACTGACGCAGGAAAAAGGCAAGCGCTCCACCGAGGGCTACAGATATAAAGAGTAGAATATATTCCCAGGTTTCCATGCGGCTTCAAGTAGGATTGAGGAATGAGTGATGAGGGAATGAGATTTGAAATTTAAGGTATTGCTACCTTCGGTGAATCCTCCCAGAACTCGTCCACCCTCAGCGATCTTAAGTTTTTGTATAAAATATAAACCAGCCATCCGATCAGACTCCC
>JAUHXN010000054.1 GCA_030426865.1 bacterium
ATCTAGAAAATAATTTGCAAAAATCAATGGACAAGTGGACTGAGCTAAGCATTATGCTTGAAGAAACTATAGAAGAAATTTCTATCCACCAAACTTAGTTTCTGGTTGCTCGTCTTTTTCTTTATTAATACTCATTTGCATAATTTCTTCATCAGTTAATCTACGTCCACCAATGAATCGTTTGTTATAGTATCCACTCTCTAAAGACGATACAGTGACACCGTATCTAGAACTAGCGTGAGCGAACAAATTATCACCCAAATAAATACCGCAATGAGAAGCACGTGCATAAGAACGGGTATGAAAAAATATCAAGTCCCCAAATTGTAATTCATCTAAATTTTCAATCTTTTCACCAAGTGTATATTGCCATCTAGCAGTCCTTGGTAATTTTATTTCAGCAGCCTCTTTGAAAATTGTCTGCGTAAAGGCCGAACAATCTATTGATTTTCGAGAAGTACCTCCAAATCTGTATGGAGTACCTAGCCAACCTAATATTGACTCCATTATTTGATCTTTTCTTATACCGTTTTCTGTGAAAGTACTTGACTCACCTTCAGAAACGAAAGATAACCATTGCTTTTCAAAATTATTAATATTTACATCAATATCTTCGTAATTTTCATCTTCTGCTTCCATTGCATCTAATTCTAAAGCTTCAGAGTCATCTAATTCAGCATCGCTCAAAAGTTCTGAGTCATCTTGCATTTCAATCAAAAGACTCGAATCAGCAACTAATGGTTCGAAACCAGCAATTTCAGAAACAGTTTCTGAATTTGCTCTTATCATTTCGATAGCTTTCTTTTTTGTGAGTTTTGGATTGTAGTGTCTTCTAGCGGAAAGTTGTGTTGTAGAGAAGACAGTAATGACTAATATAATAATTAACTTAGATATAAATTTCATGTTCGTTGTTATTTTCATTTTTTCGCTTTAATTAGTTTTTTGATATATTGAAAATAATATCCTGCAACATAAATATTTAATTTACTAAATACAAGAAGTATTATGCACTTATCAGTAATTCAATTTGAGACTTTATACAACGATAAAGCAAAAAATTTAAAAAAAATTTCAGATTACATTAACGACATTAACTCAGAAATATTGGTATTCCCTGAGCTTGCTACTTCTGGATATTATTATACTGATAGAAAAGTACTTAAAACTATTGCCGAAGAATCTGATAGTAGTACAATAAAACATTTACAAAAGTTATCCACCTCATTAAATAAAATCATCGTATTTGGATTTCCAGAACTGTTTGAAAATAGAATTTATAACTCGGCCGCGATAATTTTTCCTAATCCTGAACTAAGTACCACATATAGAAAAACACATCTTTTTTATAAAGAAAGATTTGTTTTTGAGGAAGGAGATACTGGGTTCACTGTTATTGAGTATAATGGATTGAGACTCGGAACTATGATATGTTACGATTGGAGATTCCCAGAGGCAGCAAGGTCACTAGCTTTAGATGGTGCAGATTTGATTGTTTGTCCATCAAATCTAGTTACAGGTGTTTGGCAAAATGTTATGAGCTCAAGAGCCCTAGAAAATAAGGTATATATGGCAGTTGCAAATAAAATTGGAATAGAATCGAATAATGGAGATATATTAGAATTCAATGGCGAATCGGCAATTTATTCCTATGATGGTTCGTACCTTGCCAAAGCTAGTAATAATTGTGAAGAAGTAATAACAGCAGAAATTTACCCTAAAAAGACTAGAGATAAGTCCTTTAATGAGATAAACGACATTTTTAAAGATAGAAGGCCACAATTTTATAAGTAAATATACTGTATTATAAAGAATATTAAATATATCGTATTAAAATTATTAAATTTCGGATTATTACGAATACAATTTATTATAATATATGTTTTCAACAGTCAAAAAGATCCATTTCGTAGGTATCGGTGGTATAGGTATGAGCGGTATTGCTGAAATACTTTTATCACAAGGGTTTAATATAAGTGGCTCAGATATGAATCAATCAGAGAACACAGATTATCTTGTTAATTTGGGTGCAGAGGTTCATATTGGTCACGCCGAATCTAATATAGAAGGCGCCGAAGTAGTTGTTTATTCAAGTGCAGTTAAACCGCTTGAAAATCCTGAAACTAAACTAGCTTTAGAGAATAATATACCAGTTATAAGAAGAGCCGAGATGCTAGCTGAACTATCAAGACTCAACTATTGTATTGGAATAGCAGGGACTCATGGTAAAACTACAACAACTTCAATGATAAGTTTGGTACTTATAGAAGCTGGAATTGACCCGACTGTCTTAGTTGGAGGCAGACTACAGGATTTTGGTGGTACAAATGCTAGATTAGGAAAAGGTCAGTGGATAGTTGTTGAAGCAGATGAATATGATCGTTCATTCTTACAGTTAACCCCCACAATTGCTGTGGTTAATAATATAGAATCAGATCACCTAGACATATACTCAGACATTAACGATATATATGATACGTTTAAAGATTTTGCTAATAAAGTTCCATTTTACGGGTTAGTTGCTCTTTGTCTTGATGATTACGGTTGTAAAGAAATTTATTCATCCATAAATAAAAAGATTGCAACTTATGGATTCTCACGCCATTCTATGATAAGAGGAGAAGACCCTGAATTTGATGAACGAAAAAGCTCTTGTAAAGTTTACAAAGGTGATGATTTATTAGGAACTATAGAGATTGGTATGCCCGGGTTACATAACTTGACTAATGCTCTAGCTGCAGTTACTGTTGCATTACAGATGGATATCGAATTTGAAATTATCAAAAAAGCGTTAAAACAGTTTAATGGTGTATTTAGAAGATTTGAGAGTAAAGGTTTTTATAGAGACTGTCTAGTAGTTGATGATTATGGTCATCACCCTTCTGAAGTAAAAGCTACTTTAGAGGCAGCCCAAAAGGGATGGGGGAAAAAAGTAATTTGTATTTTCCAACCACATACTTATACTAGAACACAAGAGATGGCTGAAGAGTTCGGTATGTCTTTTGATAATGCAGATAAACTAATCGTTACTGACGTATATCCTGCACGAGAACTACCTATTGAAGGAGTGACAGGTGAGTTGATTGCAATTGCTGCAAAAAACTATGGACATAGAAATGTAGAATATGTACCAGATAAGGATAATCTAAAATCTGTTTTAGATAAACTTATTGACGAAGAATACGTTATTCTTACCGTTGGTGCAGGCAATATTTTTAAGTTTGCAGAATTATTAGTTAATAGTAAGTAAAACAATAGATTAAATGTAATATGAAAAAAGTAATTTTAATAATTTTGATTTCAAGTTTAGGATTTTCTTTGACAGCTGCTAACGTACTGGATAAAAAAGTATTAGCCAAGGTAGGTAACGAAGAGATAACTTACGGCCGGTTAGAAACAGCTTTCCAAAAAAACATGTCTGGCGAAAAACAGAGGCTTTATGAGTTAGACAAAGATTCATTACACCAATTCCTTAACTTATTTATAGACTATAGATTAAAAGTTAAAGATGCTATAGATAGAGGATTTAACAAAGAGTCTGATGTTGTAAATGAAATTGAACAGAATAACAAGTTACTTACAGAATCTTATTATTATGATAAAAAGGTGTTCCAGCCAGTTATTGATAAGCTATTAGACAGAAGACAATATTATATAAAATTTGCTTATGTACTATTTCCTTTTACTCAAGAAGCAGAAGGTATGACTCAAACTGATCCTAAAGATTTGGCTCAAAGAGTGTTAGATAGTATAAATAATAAAAAGATAACTTTTGCAGAAGCAGCTAAAAATCATGCTCAAGAAAAAACATTAGCTGATAATGGTGGAGTTGTTGACAGGTATCTAATTTCTGGAACGATACAAAAGCCGATAGAAGAGGCTCTGTTCACTTTAAGTGTTAACCAGATTTACCCAACTCTACTAGAAACTTCTTATGGTTATTTTCTACTTAAGTTAGTAGAGAAACAACCGCGTAAACAAGTTTTAGTAGGTCATATACTAATAAGTAATAAACAAGAACAATTATCTCAAAGAGAGCATACTAAAGCTGATTCTTTATTGAAGCTTTTACGAAATGGTGCAAATTTTGAGAAATTGGCTGAATTAAATTCAGCAGATCATGCTAGTGCTATTAACGGTGGTTCACTAGGTGATTACTATGATTTAGCAACTGGTTTTGTTAAAACGCATTCATTTTTGGATATGAATTTTATTCAAGCTTTTATGGAATTGAAGGATGGTGAAATATCTGACACTATACATACTTCATACGGAATACATATTATAAAAAGAATAGATTCCAAATCTCCAGATAGAAGTGTAGATGAAAAAGATGTAAAGGAGTTTTATAAAAAAAGTGGTTATGAAGAGGATAAAAAAGCATTTTATAAAGAGTATGTAGATAATAAAGGTTTTTCTATTAATAGTAACTCCATGAATGTTTTATTATCTAAAGTAAATGTAAATAAAACAAATTTGGATAGTAACTGGGCAAATGAAATTCCAAAAGATAAGATGAATGAAAAGTTATTTTCATTTCAGAAAAAAACATGGACAATCGGTGAATTTGTTAACATATTGAGTGACAAATCCAAAACTCAATACAGAGCTACAGCATTGAATAGAGAAGGATTAGAAGAGGCTATGTATAAGTTAGTAAAACCGCAAGTACTTGATATGTGGCAATCTGAACTAGTAGAAAAAGATACTGAATTCAGAAACTTACTAAGTGAGTTTCATGATGGTATTTTACTTTTCAAAGTAGAAGCATTAGAAGTATGGGATAAACTACAATTAGATACTGCAATGGCAAAAGAGTATTTTAATACGTCTGGAGAAAAATTCTATACATCAGAAAAATATGATATAAGTGAAATTTTTGTCTTACAAGATACATTAGCTAGAAGTCTGTATAATCGTGCGAAATCAGGTGAAGATTTTTCGGATTTGGCAACTAAATTTACAGTTAGACAAGGATATAGAGAAAAAGCAGGACATCACGGAGAACTTGAAGCTGCTGACAATAAATTCTCGCGTCAATTGAAGGGTGAAGAAATCAAAGATGGTTTGATTATAGAACCAAAAGTATTCCAAAGTGGCTATTCGGTAATAAAAATAAATAAAGTAATTAAGCCAAGAGAAAAGACTTTTGAGGAAGCTATACCAGATTTAGCTCCTGCGGTTCAAAAACTAAAACAAAAGCAATTAGTTAATAACTGGTTAAAAGACGTTAAAAAAAGACACAAAGTAGAAATAAACGAAAAAACAATAAATGAGATTTATGCAGAAAAATCTAAATAAAGTAATCTTTTTAATATTAGTTCTTTGTTACACAACTAGTGCACAGATAAAAGAGGGCGAAAAGCTTAATGGAATTGCAGCAGTTGTTGGTAAACAATTAATAACTGATGCAGAGGTCAGAGCAGAAGTAATGACTTTCAAACAAATGGAACCTAATAATGGTTTCAGTGATGAAGATTTATATGATAAAGTATTAGATAATCTTATAAATCAGAATCTAATGGTAACGAAAGCACTTGAAGATTCTATCTCAATTTCAGATGAAGATTTGAATAATGCTTGGGAAACAGCTCTCAACAATTTAGTGAGAAGATATGGTTCTGAAAAAAGAATAGAAGATGTTTACGGTAAGTCGATTAGTAGATTAAAATTCGAATATTCTGATCAAATTAGGAAAAACCTTTTAATTCAAAAACTTCAACAACAAGAGTTCATGGATGTAAAAGCCGGCCCTTCTGAAGTTGAGAAATTTTATGAAATGTATAAAGATTCTATAGAAACTATTCCGCAAAGGATAGAGATTTTTCACATAGTTAAAAATGTGTCCTCGAATAAAGGGAAAAAAGAACAGACATTTCAATTAGCAAGACAAGTTAGAGATTCTATATTGAAAGGTGAACTAGAGTTCGATTTAGCTGCAAAAAGGTATAGTGCAGATGTTGCGACTAAAAATGACGGTGCAAATTTGGGATGGTTTAATAAGGGCAAGTTAGTACCTGAATTTGAGAATGCTGCATTCCAACTTCAAGAAGATGAGTTATCATTACCTGTCGAAACTCCATTCGGATATCATATAATCCAGACTTTAGAAAAGAAAGAAAACTCTATAAATACAAGGCACATAGTTTTCTCAATTAAAACAACTGAAGAAGATAATCAAGTTGTTAAAGACTTATTATTAGAGATAAAAAAGAAAGTTGAATCAGGAGAATCATTTGAAAAGTTAGCAAGAGTTTATTCAGATGATAAAGAGACAAAGGGTTTTGGAGGCTTAATAGGTAAATTGACTATTGAGAATATACCCGCAAGTATCAGAACTAATATTGAGAATATGGAAGAAGGTGAAGTTAGTGAACCGATGCCATATAATGCTGATCCTACAAAAACAGCTTTTCATATTATTATGAAGAAAAGAGTTATAGCTCCACATAAACCTTCATTAGAAGAAGATTATGAGCTTTTGCAAAACTATGCTTCTAATAAGAAAAGACAAGACTCTATGAAAGATTATTTCGAAAAATTAAGGGAAGAAATATATTGGAAACGCTATTAAAAATATTGACAGCATTATCGATAGTTTTAATTATCAACTCTTGCGAAGTAGCAGGAACCGGTAAAATTAACTATAATGATAGAGTTGGTAATGAACTAATGGATTATAATAATCCAGATAGAAATATAGAAAAAAAAGCCGTTTATCTATTTCAACTTGAATCTGTAAATGATGATTCTGTTTATTATTTTGATTCGGATATAAAGGGTACTGATAAAACTAAAATAGAGTTTCTAGAGAAATATACTTATACTTATAGATTAGGTGATGTAGATTCTATTGAAGTTAAATTATTCAACCCTTCTAATAATGAGATGTTCAGTTTGACACGACCATTTGAATCTACCACTTTTGTAGCTGAACCTGGTACATATACATTGAGTGTAAGAAACTTGAAGGTAGAAAAAGGAATAAGAAAAATTTTCTGTAAACCAGATTATGACACCATTAGTACTTTCGCTATTTTTAATGCGAATAACGATGTTATATTTTCTATTATAACAGAAGATGAATGTAGAGACTGTAAATTAACTGATGGTAATTTCACTAATTTCCAATTAGATAGTATAGATTTTACAAGTGCTGATTTCCAGAATACAGATTTAAGGGGTGCAAATCTAAAATATAGTGTATTGAACTATGTAAGCTTTCTTTCCACTAAAGCAGATACAGCTGATATGTCTTATGCTTTATTTGATTCACCTAGAGACCTAAGACATGCTAGTTTTAACTTGACCAAAGCAAAAGGGATAAAAATACGAAATGCTAACTTGAATTTTACTAACTTTTATGACTGTGACCTTTCTAATAGTATAATAGAAAACTGTCAATTGAATGAAGGTGAAATGTTTGCATGCAATATTTCTAATTCGACTTTAACAAGTAATAACTTTACAAATTCAGGATTCGAATGGTGTAGATTTGATTATTCAGATTTAACAGGTACTTCATTTTGTGACTCAGATTTAAAAGACGCTACATTTCTTAAAACAATTGGCGATGAAACTACTCTATGTGTCCCAGACTCTGCAAGAGGAGTGAAAATTCAATAAGAAACTGCAATGACAGCAAGATCTACTCTTCTAGCTCCTGCTTTCAATAAGATTTCGGCACAATGGTTTGCTGTTGTGCCGGTTGTTAGAACATCATCTATCAGCAATATCCTTTTATCAAATACTTCATTATTATCTACAACTTTAAACTTGTCTTGAAGGTTCAACTTACGTTCTTCTCTGTTTAGTTTTGCTTGTGAATAAGTGTACTTCGATCTTATAATAATATCTTGAGCTAAAGGGATTGATGTTTTTTTACTAATACTTTCACCTAGTATTTCTGATTGATTAAATCCCCTTTCTCTCCTTCTTGCCTTATGTATAGGTATTGGAATAATCAAATCATATTCTAACGGAGAAATAAGCTTTGATAACATAGTTCCAAACTCAGTCCCTATTTGAGTGATACCCATATATTTGAATTTATGGATTGGATTTAGAACATTCTCATTTTCATTTATTTTGAATAGAGATATAACTTTACTTATGGCAAGTTGATCTGCTTCATATTCAGACAATAATCTATCTCGGATTATCAAAGGATGGGGAGGAGGAGAAAGCTCTAATAATTTATCAGATGATATATATTTATATTCTCTATTCTCAGGAAGTATTTCTCCTGAAATTAAGCACTCATCAGGATTTATCATATTTAGAATTTTATCTAATATACCTGACATTTATATTCTCTATTTTAAAGTGAATTTCTTAGAGTTAGTAATGGTAACTATAGAACTTAGTATTATTAAACCAATGTTTTCGATTATCTTCATCCAACCAACTTTTTGTTGTGCGTTACCACCAGAACATCCACAGTTAATATCTAACCCACTTGCAAATGCGAAGACTACCCCAGTTGTAAACATAATTAACATAATAGTAGCTAATAATCCGTTTTCATTTTGATAGATACCAAATAACAATAGAACACCTACTATCATTTCAGCCCAAGGCAATACCAAGGCCAAAATATGTGTTATGAAGTCAGGAGTCATACCATAATTACCAATTTCATTCGCAAATTGAGAAGGATCAGCAATTTTAGCAACACCGTAGAATATAAATATAATTCCAACAAATGCTCTAATTATTAGTATTAAAATAGGGTTATCTATTAATTTTCTCATATCTTTTTACTTTGAATTGTATGTGTTAACTTTGAGTAAGTTAAAAATATTAATTGAAATAATCAAATGCCAATAATAAGATCAATCTCTGGTATCAGAGCAACCCTAAACGATGGACTTAGACCTGATATACTGACAAAATATGTTGCCGCTTATTGTAATTCAATTCCAAAAGGAGATATAATAGTCGGTCGTGATGGAAGACCATCAGGAAAATGGATTGCAGATTTAGTTTGTTCTACTATAATTGCATGTGGGAGAAATGTTAAGTATTTAGATATTTGTCCAACTCCTACAGTACAACTTTTAACTGAAAAATCTAGTGCTGTTGGCGGTATATCTATTACTGCATCACATAATCCAGAGTTATGGAATGGATTGAAATTTTTGAATAGTCAAGGTGTATTTTTAAATAAAGAAGAAAATGAGAAATTCTGGTTATTATTTGAAACAAATGATATAGAATATTCTTCTAATCCTAATAATAGTTCAACTATAGAAAAGTTGGATTCTGTTCAAGTTCATATAGATTCAATTATTAATTCCGGATTTTTTGATATAACTACTATTAAATCATACTTTCAAAGTAAGAATTTTAAAGTAGTTGTAGATGCGGTTAATGCATCTGGTTCACTTTTCGTACCAAAATTACTAAAAGAACTTGGTTGTGAAGTTATCGAATTATTTACAGATAATAGTGGAGTATTTCCCCATACTCCCGAACCTATAACCGAAAACTTAGTTCAACTTTCTCAATCAGTCATAGAAAATAAAGCGGATTTAGGAATAGCAGTTGATCCCGATGCTGACAGGTTAGTTTTAATCGATGAAAAAGGATTACCAATAGGTGAAGAAAAGACAATAGCAATTGCTGTAAAATCCGTTCTTGAAAATAATCGATTAGTAAACAAAGATTATTCGAAAGTGATTACGGTGAACTTAAGTACCAGTGCTATGGTAGAGAAAATTGCAATACATTATGATGCACAAGTTGAACGTTCAGCTGTAGGTGAGATTAATGTAGTTAATAAGATGAAGAGCAATAGATCTGTAATTGGTGGGGAAGGAAGTGGGGGAGTAATATTACCTCATATTCACTATGGGCGTGATTCACTAGTTGGTATTGCGCTACTGTTAGATATAATTTCTAA
Source organism: bacterium (assembly GCA_030426865.1). GTDB lineage: Bacteria > Bacteroidota > Ignavibacteria > Kapaibacteriales > UBA2268 > PGYR01. Next base: position 9,902 of record JAUHXN010000054.1, read on the forward strand.
ATCAGAAGTAAGTGTTAGTGAACTTTCTCAATCGCTACCTGAAGTATTTATGTTGAAAGGGAAAGTTGAAGTTAATGATAATCCTGCATCAATTATAAATAAGCTAATTGAAAAGTACAAAGATATGAATATAGACACTGAAGATGGTATAAGAATTCTAATTAATCCTAATGATTGGGTTCATATTAGAGGATCTAATACTGAACCAATCGTAAGAATTATCACAGAAAGTAACACTTTAAACAGGTCAAAAGAAATATTTGATGAGTACGAATCAATTTTACAAGAATATTTATAGTTTTGTTGAAAAAAAATAAAATAACTACAACAATACTTATCTGTTTATAATACAACTAAGTCCGTAAATAGGTTTAATACAGTCTTATATAAGAAAGTGATTTATTTATTATAAAAGGTTTTGTAATCAAATATATTATTTTAATTTTACAGTTGTTATAAATACGCTGTTTCGAAAAGTATAAATAGATTTTCGAAAAAGCGCAGAATTATTTTTAATAGTCATTAGGAATAACGTGAAAAAATCAGTTCTGGACTACGGACTAAGAGTCAGATTACCAATTACTATATTGGTAATACTTATTTCGTTTGCAATTACATTCTACGTATCTCGATCTGAACGAGATGGTGTTGGGTACAAACCTGATCAACCAATTAACTTCTCGCACAAATTACATGCAGGCGAAATGGGAATTGATTGTCAATATTGTCACGTTGGTGTAGAAAAGTCGCGTCATGCGGTTGTTCCACAAGCTAGTACTTGTATGAATTGTCATACAATGGCTAAAACTGACAGCCCTGAAATCAAGAAATTAACAAAATACTACGAATCAGGTGAAGCTATTCCTTGGAAGAGAGTTCACCAGGTTCCTGAATACGCCTATTTTAATCATAGTGCTCACATAAACGCTGATATAGAATGTGCTTCTTGTCATGGTGATGTAGCCTCAATGGATAAAATTGAACAAGTTCATGCATTTAATATGGCTAACTGTTTGAGTTGTCACAGAGCTCCTCATGAGAAGATGCCTTATTTAGCTGATAAAGTGAAGAAAGGTCCTGAAGATTGTAGTTCTTGTCATAGATAATATTGGAATAAATCATGAATAATAATAAAAGAAAATTCTTCAAGTTGTTTGGTGCTGGTGCCGTTGGCGTCACTCTTACTTCTTTGGCTGCGCCTAAGAATATGATTGCCAATGTTGTCTCAGAAAGTAAGACCAAAGATAACTCTAAATTAGAAGTAAAAATTCACCCACAATCTGTTAAAAGAACAAAAAAGGGTTAAGCTAAATGAATAACTCAGTGGATAAAAATAAAAATCAAATTGATTTACCAGTAGTTAAGTCTGAATCTAAGCCCTCACACTGGAGAAGTTTAGATGAGTATAACAATACTAGCTCTGATAATCAATTAAAAGTGAAGGCAAATGAATTTGCTGAAGGTGCTGAAAATTTTGATATAAATTCGAAATCTAAAGTATCGAGAAGGAAATTTATGGCTCTTATGTCAGCTTCATCAGCGTTGGTTATGGCATCTTGTACTGATTACCGTGATAAAGGTGAGATTGTACCTTATGCTGTAAAACCTGAAGAAGTGATACCAGGTATTCCTAATTATTACGCTTCTACGCTCATTAGTGATGGCTCTGGACAAGGTGTATTGGTAAAGACTAGAGAAGGAAGACCAATATTAATAGAAGGTAATCCGCAACATCCTATTTCTAAAGGTAAATTGGATTCTAACGGTATTGCTAGAATATTAGATATGTATGATCCTAGCCGATTACAAAAACCAAGAAAGGTACAAGGATCTAAGCTAGTTGATTCGGATTGGAATATTGTTGATAAAGAGATTTTACAATCACTTAATTCTGCTGCGAATTCTGGTAAAGAAATAGCAATTTTCACAGGTAAAATTATTTCACCTACGTTTGCTAAACTAATCGAAGATTTCAAAGCGAAATACCCTACTACGAATGTATATAGTTACGATTTGTTCAATGATAATAATAGACAGATTGCTTGGAACAAATCTACTGGTGGAAATAATTATCCGCTTATAGATTTGGATAAGGCTTCTATAATATTATCTATAGATTCGGACTTTTTAGGAACAGATGGAAATGTTAATGAGAATATTAGACAATTTGTAACTAACAGAGACTTCGAGAATCCATCTAGTTTTAGTAGATTCTATCAAATAGAAGGTTCTTATACATTAACAGGTTCTAATGCAGATTATAGATTGAGATTAACTCCAGAAAATTATTTAGATGTTGTTGCCTCTTTAGTTAATCACTTTGCTTCTAAGCAAGGGAAACCAACAATGTCTGGTTTTAAATCATTAGAATCATTAGCAAAAGAAAATAATTGGAAACACGAAGCAGCTTCGAAATTACTTAGTGATTTAGAGAGCAATCGCGGAAAAGCAATTGTTTTGGGTGGTAAACAACTTTCAGTTGATTTACATCTTGCTATTAATTATTTGAATGAGTTAATAGGTGCTAGCGAACTTTACAGAAAAAATGAATCTGAATATAATGTTTTCAAGTTATCAACTGACGATGAAATTGATAAACTAACTAACAATATAAAATCAGGTAAAGTTGGAGTATTAATAAATGT
>JAUHXN010000363.1 GCA_030426865.1 bacterium
GTATATATTTCAATTAGGCGATAAGTTAATTGAGTCTGAAATATCAGACGTGGAAAAGCAATATGTTAAACTTATAATCTCTATTGCTTCTACAGCCCTCGAGAACTATCACAATTTCAAAAACTTACAAATACAAAAAACTCAAGCCGAAAAGAAAAGTCAGTTATTGGAAACTCTATTCGAAATAAGTAGAAGTTTCAGTGGATTGTCCTCGGAAGAGAAGATTGTACAGGCATTAGCATTCAATATTATGGGTCAGCTTATGACCAATAAATTCGCAGTTGTAAAAACGAATGGAAATAATGTAGTATTGAAGAATAATCTTGGTGTAGACGATAGCGAACTTTTATCGCTCATTCCAAATCTGAAAAAAATAAAAATGGACAGCGAGTTAGATGAAAAATATAAGAAAATAATAAAAATAGCCACCCCTATGAATATTTCTGGTAATACAGAAGGTTACCTAATTATAGGTCCCAAAATGCATGGGGAGTATGATGAGCAAGACTATAGCTTCGTTTCTAGTTTGGCTAGTACTGCCATCTCAGCTCTAGAAAATGAAAGACTAATACAAGAAGAGATAGAAAAGAAAAGATTTGAAACAGAGCTAGGGCTCGCTACTGAAATTCAAAAAAGATTACTACCTAAGAGTAAGTTAGAAACAGATTATTTCAGTTATTACGGGATGACCAAACCATCTGGTGAAGTAGGAGGTGATTATTTTGATTATATCAAGATATCCGAAAGTAAGTATTTATTTGTAATAGCTGACGTGACTGGTAAAGGTATGCCTGCCGCTCTGATTATGTCTAATATGCAAGCGGCAATACAATCTCTGGCACCAATAGAAAAAGACCTAAAATCACTAGTAGATACTGTAAATAAGGTAGTATATAGCAATACTAAAAAAGATATGTTTATCACTGCTTTCTTTTGTTTGATAGATAATGCTAACAATACGATTGAATATATTAATGCAGGTCACTTTTACCCACTTCTTGCATCAAATGGTAATCTGACAGAATTAAAAGTCGGAGGGGTAATACTGGGGTTCTTACCTTCACCATTAGTTTATAATTCGGAAACTTTACCATTCGAAGATACCTTGGTAATGTACACAGACGGACTCAATGAAGCGACCGATTCTAACGGGAATGAGCTTGGGATGGAAGGGGTAAAACAGATAGTCACTAATGCTGTAAAACTTCAACCAAAAGAAGCAACAGATTATATTCTAAATGCTGTACAGAAATTCTCTGGTAATAATCAATTAGCAGACGATATAAGTATAGTGGTACTCAAAAAAAAAATAGTCTGACGGAATTAGAATTTACTAATGTACTCTATACCTACAAATCTAACTAATGATTCGGAAGCTCTGAAATTTGCAAAAGCATCTCTAAACATAATAGCAACAGTCAAGTTCTCCGAAGCAGCCCATTTAGCTTGGAAATTCAACAATCCTTTATTTTCCATAAAGTACGTATTATCTTCTAAGTTAGAGTTGAATTCTGCACCAATTGAAATCCTTTTATAGATTGTTTGTTCTGCGCCAAAATAAAAATTCACGCTTCTGTGATCAGGTTTTGGTTCTAAGGAATAGTTTATACCAGCATGAACATACACCAAACCCACAGGCCATTTGAAACTCTTTGATGATGATAAGTACACTCCAGGGGAAGCTGTTTGATACCTTTCAAGGGAGTCATTATAAATTCCCAAACCTTGAGAATTAATACCTAGGGCCAATGCGGGGAAAGTCTTAGTTTCGTCCAAAACTCTATATTTAATATGAAGTCCAGGGAAATCCTGAAAAGAAGGAGTGCTAACCCCTATTATATTACTCCCACCAAAACTAACTCCTAACATAAAATTATCAAATGGAGCTGCAGCGAATTCGGTCATTAAACCACCTGATTGCATCAGAAAAGCATTTACTTCGAATGTGCCTTTGGGAATAACGCCAGCTGTAGGCATATCGACGATTCTTCTCGATTCATAAGTAGCTTCTTCTCCAGCAGACCCATTAGAAAGTAGAGTGGTTGGTATTATCGCTATTATTAATAAAATATAGTATATTGTAAAGTTCTTCATTTGATAATTATTGATGTATTAAGGTTTAGATGAGATTCATATACAATATAACGATTTTATTTCTATTCTCATCTATATATAGTTGCTCTACTACTAATTCTATTGCTATCGATAAAACCGAAGAACCTTTTTATACTATTGATTCTGTTTTCTTAGTTACTCCTTTATATAAAATAACGAACAATAGTTTTAGCTTCAGCTTAGAGCTACAGAAGATCAAAGATTTTAACCAATATTATTTCCCTTCATCTGAAGAATTAAGAGTAATTGTTAAAGATGGGAAGGGAAAAACGATTCTTAATACTTCAGAGGGAAGGGCCTTTTTTGACGCTATATCACCAGTTGAACCCCAAGAATTGAAGGGTAGACGTGGCTATGCATACACG
>JAUHXN010000055.1 GCA_030426865.1 bacterium
CAATAGCTTGCCACTACCTCTGTGTACGAATACAAACTCACTTGCGTAAGCATTCTTATAAAAATCTTTCGGGTTTTTATTCGGGTGAGCCGTATATACTACAACGTGGTCATTTCTTAAGTAAGGAATTCGAGAATCGAAAAAATCACCATCTTTTTTCAGCTTTTCAGTATAAAAATGTATATGCTTTACAGGAGGATCTTCCCATAGCTTTAGATCTATATCAGGCAGTTCATTTATCCTAAGAACTTTAGTAGGTGGATGAATGTGATACTTGTTGCTATATACGTCAGAAAAACCCTTTGTACTTACTAATTCTTCTGTGTATAGACTTCCATCAGGCTTTCTGAAAGCAGTGTGTTTAGGGCTAGGCATTATCCCAAGTTTATGATAAAACGGCATTTTTTGTTTCTCTATTTTTCTTTAATTTAATTTTACTAATATAATAATTATATTGAGACAAGAAAGTATTTTTTATTGTAAATAAGGGTTTCATAGAGCATTTTTTGGTATTCAGATAACTATGTAGGTGCTCCATTGAATCCAGCTCTGAGAAAACAATACTTCTCTACGATATATTTCAAATCACCCTAGCCCTCTTAAATCTTTCCTGCCTTCGGCTGGACAAGTAAGAGGGAATTCTTGGAAGCTTTTAGCCCCTATAAATATCAATGGGCTAAGGTTTATCATAATCATCTTGTAAGCATGATTAGGTAATTTCAGAACTCACAAAAAAAAGACGCATTTTGCAATGCGTCTATACTATCTTAAATTTTAAGTAAGTTATTTTAGTTCACTCTGAGTGCTCCAGTGGACTAATACTATACCTACTTCTCTGGCTTCATCTGAGGGAAGAACAGTACATCACGGATAGATTTTTGTGCTGTTAATAGCATTACCAATCTATCGATACCTATACCCAAGCCAGCTGCTGGAGGCATACCTATCTCTAGCGATTGTAAGAAATCTTCGTCGAGTATCATTGCTTCATCGTCTCCACCGGCTTTCGCTTTTGCTTGCTCTTCGAATCTAGCTCTTTGATCACGAGGGTCGTTCAACTCACTAAACGCATTCGCCATCTCAGAACCATTGATAAATAGCTCGAATCGCTCTACTATCCCTTCTTCAGTTCTATGCTTTTTAGCTAGTGGACTCATCTCTAGTGGATAGTCAATTACGAATGTTGGCTGTATTAATTTCGGCTCTACAAATTCACCAAATATTTCATCAAGAACTTTAGAAGAAGAAGCTCCGGGTTTAATTGCTACATTCAATTCTTTTGCGGCTGCCTTTAGCTCTTCTAGGTTCAGCCCTTTTAAGTTTTTACCTGCATGTTGCTCTATCAATCCGAAGAATGGCTCGCGAGGGAATTTGTTAGACAAATCAATAGTTAATCCATCGAATTGAATTTCCATTTTACCATTAACTTCATTTGCAATATGCTTGATTAATTCTTCAGTCATATCCATCATCCAGTTGTAATCTTTGTAAGCTACATAGATTTCCATCATAGTGAATTCTGGATTGTGGCTTCTGTCCATTCCTTCGTTACGGAAGTTCTTGCTTATCTCATATACTCCTTCGAAACCACCTACTAACAATCGTTTTAGGTATAATTCCAAAGCAATACGCATATATAGATCTACATCTAAAGTATTGTGGTGAGTAATAAAAGGACGAGCCGCAGCTCCACCATATAGTGGCTGCAATATTGGTGTTTCTACTTCTAACCAACCTTTATCATCAAAGAAACGACGCATAGCTGAGATAATCTTAGAGCGCTTGATAAATACAGGCCTTACATCGCTATTGACTACTAAGTCTATATAACGCTTTCTGTATCTCATTTCTTTATCAGCAAAAGCATCATGAACTATCTTATTACCATCTTCATCTATCTCTTCTTTTGCTATAGGAAGCGGAGAAAGTGATTTTGCTAATAGAGTTACTTCTTTACCATAAACTGTAGTTTCTTTAGTCTTTGTTTTGAATACATGACCTTTGACACCGATAAAATCTCCGATATCAAGTAGATTAAGAGCTTCATAGAAGTCAGGAATATCATCTTTTTTAACATAAACCTGTATTCTACCTTCTTGGTCCATTATATTGAGGAAAGAAGCTTTACCCATTCTTCGGATACTCATAATACGACCAGCTATGGCAACTTTCTCGAATTGCTCTGGTTTTTCTTCATCAAAGTTTTCAGTTATATCTACAGAAGAGTGAGTTTTATCGAAAGAATACGGGTATGGGTCTATGCCCATTTGCTCCAAATGAGCTAATTCTTCCTCTCTTCTCAGCTGTTGGTCATTTTTTTTTGCCATTATTCTAATTTTTTTAGTTTATATACGTGATTATTAATAGATTGCAAAATTAGTAATATTTTTAACTAATTATAGTTAATTTAGTTATTAGTTGAATACAATTTTGTAATTTTACAATAACTTAGCGTTAGTATTAACAAATCATTTAGGATATCTTTGGGTAAAACTAATTTTGGCAACCGTAATATGCCAAGTTCGAAAAATAAGACACGCATCAATGAAGAGCTGCGAGGTAAGGAATTTAGAGTAATTTCGCCAACTGGCGAGATGTTGGGTGTACTTAGTAAATTAGCTGCATTGCGTAAAGCAGAGGAGTTTGGTTTAGATTTGGTAGAAATTTCTCCCAACGCAAACCCTCCCGTATGCAAAATTATTGATTTCGGTAAATATCAGTACGAGCAAGCGAAAAAAGACAAAATGCAACGTAAGAACCAACAGCAACAACAGCTGAAGGAACTTAGGTTCAAACCTGGAACGGAAAAACACGACTTTGATTTCAAGACGAAACACGCTCGTGGATTTTTGGAAGCTGGTAATAAAGTTAAAGCTTCGGTAATGTTCCGTGGTCGTGAAATAACGCATAAAGAATATGGAAGAGATCTATTAGAAAGATTCGTCAAAGAGCTAGAAGACGTATCTAAAATAGACGTAGATATAAAAATGGAAGGGCGTAATATGATGGTATTACTGTCCCCAATAAAACCTCAGAAAAAATAATTTGTAACTTGTTAACAAATTATTTAATTTTGGAGTTCCAATATTCAAAATGTTGGGACTTTTTTTTTGTAATTAAACTACAATAGAGCAACAAAATGCCAAAGATGAAATCAAATTCTTCAGCTAAGAAAAGATTCAAAAAGACAGCTTCTGGAGAATTCAAAAGAGGAAAAGCTTACAAGAGTCATATCTTAACGAAGATGACTACTAAGAGAAAGAGAAATTTGCGTAAAAAAGCATTGATCGATGTAGCAGATAAAAAATCTGTACAAAGAATGTTACCTAATGCGTAATTTGCTTTTTTCTTGAGAAAATTTAATTAATTGCAAACGGGGCGAGTAGCTCTCCCTAAGCAACCTTATAAACACCTATTATTTTTTGAGGTATAATTATGGCTAGAGCCAGAAATAAAGTAGCTGCCAAACAAAGAAAGAAAAAGGTCTTCAAACTTGCCAAAGGTTATTGGGGATCAAGAAAAAATGTTTGGACTATAGCTAAAAACCACGTTGAGAAAGGTTTATCACACGCTTATTCGGGTCGTAAGTTAAAGAAAAGAACTTACAGAAGACTTTGGATAACTAGAATAAACGCTGCAGCAAGATTGAACGACACTACTTATTCTAAATTGATGCATAGCTTGAAGAAAAGCAACATTGATATTAACAGAAAAGTACTTGCTGACTTCGCTATGAACAAACCAGAAGTGTTCAAAGCTATAGTAGATAAAGTTAAGTAAACACACTTAGCCGAACGGAATATAGATGAGCCGACTTACTTATAAGTCGGCTTTTTTTTTGGGTATCAAATAAATTCGTCATTCTGATAACGCTGAAAGCGTTAGAAGAATCCAGGAAAACTCCGTAGGAGTTGAATAATTATGGGACTAAAGCCCTAGTAGCTTTAAGTATGTTTGCCATTCGTTGGCTGAAGCCAACGGCAATACATCGAATTTTTTCTCTTCAGTTAAAACTTACAACAATACTATTTTGTAAATCGAATACATTTGTTTAAATTTCATTATCAACAATGAGATATCTGTATGAAAACGTTGTCAATTATTCTCTTTATATTCCTATCAACTGTACTAAGCTCGCAGACTTGGACTAATTATGATTTAAAGGATTTAAATCTAGAATATCTTGATTTATATGATTTGGAACTAGATTCTTTTCAGAATTTGTGGGTTGCTTCATTAAGTGGTTTGTTGAAGTTTGATGGAAATGATTGGAGTCTTTACGACACTTCGAATTCTAATATTCCAAGTAATTTAATTTTTACAGTCGGCATAGACAATAATGATATTATTTGGATTGGTTATGAAAATGATCTTGATGAGGAAGGAATAGGTGTATTTGATGGAAAAAACTGGAAAACCTATCATAGCAAAAATTCTGATTTTAACCCATTTAGTGTTAGTGATATAGTTTTTGATAATAATAATAATCCTTGGTTCGCTACTTGGAATTTTCTTTGGTCTTTTAAAAACAATCAATGGTTACAATATACATTTAATTCAAATGATTTTGAGGTCTATGAGATTGAAGTTGATAAAAACAATAGTATTTGGTTTACAACAGGTTTTGATGGTCTATTCAAATACTTTAATGGTAATTTTGAAAAATATATTCATATCAACCGATATTCATATAATGGTCTAGCAATAGACAGCAATAATAATATTTGGATTGTGAATAATCAAAACTCATTAATGCATTTAAACATTGTCTCAAAAGAATGGATTGTTAGAGACACTATGGAAACTCCCATAAGCTATGGCTTTAATATTCCGCATACTATCATTGTTGATAAAAATAATACTTTATGGATTACTGACAAAAGAAACCTACACAATTTCAATCCTGAGACAGAATTATGGAAAACATATACCGCTCCTGATAGTTTATATCCAACAGAAGAAACATTTAGTTTCAGAGATTTCAAACTCGAGGCAAACGGGAATTTTTGGTTTATTACAGCTGGTGCAGGTGTCTTCAAACTTAGTGATGTCATAACAGATGTAGAAGTTGAACCATTTATAAATGGAATATCAATCTATCCAAACCCAAGCAACTCATTTTTAACTTATGAAACTAATAATATCACATCTATTATCCAGCATAGTATTGTTGATTTATCAGGCAAAGTGTTAATTAATGATAATGTAGATAATGCTATGAGAAATAGTATAAATGTAAGCAAACTACAATCAGGAGTATATTTCTTACAACTAACAGATATGAAAGGTGTCAAGTACTCAAAGAAGTTTGTGATAGAATAACAGTATCCTAAAAACTAGCTAGTTCCAGCTTAAATTTGCCTTGTACTGTAGATTCTATAGGTAAGTGGAGAGCACGAATAGTTACTTCATTCGCGAAATCGCATAGCTCTCTTTGATTTGGTATAAATTCGCATTGCTCATCATTGTGATTGCTCGCAAAACAAGCGAATGAGCATTTGCAAGGTAACTGATTATAAAGGGAATAACGAGTAAAGCCACATTCCATAGGTCTTAGCATGTGCAGACCAACCCATGCGTTTATAATTATATACGGATCAGTTTTTAGAGCATGGAACTTCTCGAATCTGTTATTGAACTCTACTAATAGTTGTTCTAGTCTCGATTCTGATTCTGTTCCACAATTTTTAGTCATACACTCAAAAAATCTATCACAATCTTGCTTTATACAAGTTTTGATATCCATATCGAATCTATTTTTCAAATATGATGTGTAGCTTTGGTTGTCTAATTTCGAATAGAATTTCAGTGCGTCGTCTATTAATTTATCTCTAAGAGTATTATTTTCCAAAACACAACATCTATTAGCTACTTCTTTATCTCGATTTAGCTTATGCAAATAAAGCTTAACTCTAGAATCTTCGAAATACTTAGTCACTGAATTTTCTACAGCTTTTATATCGCGTGTTAAAAATGTTTTAACCTTGTATCCACGCTTACTTAAGCGAGCTATTAGCTTAGTCCAAACATCTTCTGTATTATCTTCGGCAATTTCGAAACCAATTATCTGAGATGATAAACCTTCGATAGCGAATGCTACAAACATCTCATTATTCTCAGGGGAGTTATAAGAGCAGTTAAATCTGATTCCTTGTAAATAGATTACATCTGTTGTTCGAACTTCTGAGCTTTTATCTAAAAATGATTCCCAGCTTTGAGTCTCACCCAAATATTCTCTTATTTTCATATTTATACGGTGAGGAGAACTCTTATAGAAAGGCACCAACTCTCTGATAGAATGTCCGAGTAAATAAGACTCCGCAACAGCACTAATATCTGGTTTATTATAAACTACAATACCCTTAACCCAGGTTTTTTCGCAATCTTTGCAACGGAAACGAGGGTCACCCGAGCGAGTTTTCCCATGTTTTATTACTGATTCCGATTGGCAGTATATACAAGATATGTTTGAGTTGTTTTGCATTTTAATCGTTTACGAACGAATCAATTCCTTCGTTTATAAGATTGAATATTTCATCCACAGAGCCAACACCATCAACGTGGTGGGCAAGTCCTTGTTTCTCGTAGTAAGTTATAATTGGCTTAGTTTCTTTTGTGTAAACTTCTAATCTATTATTTACAGTTTCTTCGTTATCATCTTTTCTTTGTATAAGCTCTTCCCCATCATGATCACAAACCCCTTCATTTGCAGGAGGATTGAAAATAAGGTGGTAAGAAGTACCACATTTAGGACATACTCTACGACCAGTCAGTCGAGCTATTAGGTCTTTATTTGGCACATTTATTACTATTGCCACGTCTATTTTATCATTTATATCAGCTAACAACTCATCAAGTGCTTCTGCTTGTGTTACAGTTCTAGGAAATCCATCAAGTAGATATCCACCTTTGGAACGATTTTTCTCTATTTCGTATCGCATCATATCTATTATCAAATCATTTGGTACTAGATTCCCAGCATTGATATATTCTTTCGCTTTTTTACCAAGACCAGTCTCATTTTTCAGATGTTCACGAAGTATATCACCAGTAGCAATTTGAGTTAGATTATGCTTTTCGCATATACGTTTTGCTTGTGTCCCTTTACCAGCACCTGGGGGGCCTAAAAATATTAAATTCATATTTGTTGTCAACTGTTTTAGTTTCGATTTATATTCAGATTACAATTTAATCAAGTATAGTAGTAAATACAATTTTTTGACTCTTTTCGTACTCTTATGTTGTTTATAGGCCCACAACTAAACCTAAGTATATATTTCGACCTAAGTTAGGTAGATTATTTATACTGAAGTGAGTGTAGTAGTATTTGTCTAATATATTTTCGATTCCGAACCTAACTGTAACTGTCTCATTTATCTTGTAGTTATTTCTCCAGTTGAGAATTACATAGCCCGGAGTACTGTCTTCTATATTTATATTCTTTGAGATATTGTTTTGTCTTGATGCAAACTCTGCACTCATAACTCCTGTATAATCTTCGCTATTATAACTAAGATTAATAATTCCGGATAAAGGAGGTGTAAAAGGCAATGCCTCGTTGTATGTTAGTGATTGTGAATATTGATACTTCAACTTACCAAGTAAACCAAAACTAGAGTTAATATTATAGTCAATGCTTGCTTCCATCCCTGTTATATTGGCATTACCTATATTTTGGAATAACTTGAAACTCTGTGCGAATGTTTCTACTACTTCGACTCCATCGTCATTCAGACCAGCTATATAGTCAACTATATAATCATTGTACAAGTTCAGTTTTAGATTAAAATTGTCAGCATGGTAGTCATAGCCAAGATTTACAGAATATGATTTTTCTTTATTCAATTCTGGATTACCTATATAAATCGAATTATCTGCTATATTATAGATGTAAAATCCGAAAGATTCCAAATGAGTTGGGGCTCTTTCTACTCTAGATAGTGTAATATTAGCGTTTTGTGATTCTGATATTTCTAATTGTAAATTGGCAGAAGTATTGAGCTGTAGATTATTATTGGAGTAGTTGTCTCCCCAATAACTTTCAGCTGTTGCTCTTGCAAATTCGCTATTTACCTTTCGAGTTATATAATCGATTCTACCATTTAGTTTTAGCAATAGTGACTCATTAAGTTGAGTGAAATACCCTGTATATATGCCTCCACTATATGTTTCTATGTCACCTAAGTTTATCAAGTACATTTCTCTTCCCGTCTCTAGCATTTCCATTTTCATATCAGAGAAAGCGTTCATTCGGAATACTTCTAATGTGAATTTTAGTATATCATCACCTACTAATAGTTTATTTTTAGTGAGGAAACCCATAGTCTCAGTAGTTCCGTCCATAGGCATATACATACCTGGCATAACTGAACGGTTCATTATTTCTTCATCGCTTCTATCGTAATCATCCATCAAGTGAGAAATACTATTGTAATAAACTCGAGTATCCCAACTAAGTATTACATCATTTATATTTTTCATTCCCAACTGATAAGATAGCATATTCATTTCAGTACTGCGAGTATCCATAATAAGGGCAGGGTAACCTACATCAGCACTATGGTCATATATATATTCTAATCCGTGAGTGATATTTGTACTTGAGTTGTATAATGTGTTCAATTTTACATTTTCTTTACTAAAGCTGCTATTACCTATCAAAGTACTATTACCAGCTGTAAAGTTACCCGCATTTTTCACCGAGTAGCTTATTAGTGTAGCGAAATTACCGCTAGAATAGTCAACTCTACCTTTACTATTATAATATTCGGAGGCAGAGCTAATTTGATTATCTAATACTATTCTGAAATCATTATTGATAGTAGGTTTATTAGTAATAAAATTTAAGCTACCACCAACAGAAATACCGTGGCTCATGTCAGATTTGTCAGCCGATACTTCACTTGCTTTCAGGTTTTCTACTTCTATGTACGAAGTTATTGGATCCATCTTATCTATACAAGCTGAAAACATACGCATACCATCGATAGTTACGCTCAATCTATTCTGATCATAACCGCGCACTATTGCTTCGGATGCGAAATTAGCACGAGTAATCAAATCTATAGAATTATTATATTTGAGCAAATCATCTACAGAGTTGAGTACAGTGTTCATATTCTTCTGAACAGCATTAAAATCATCGTCAATGACAATAATCTCATCAGACTTATACTCAATATTTGAAATAGAATCCTTTTCAGTAGCTGCTATCAATAAATATGGTAATAGTAATATTAATATTAACTTTTTCATTTAATTCTCCAGAGACTGTGGGTGCACCGAGTTGGTACACCCATTTCTCTTTAAGATTTAGATTAGAAATCCAATGTGTAAACTATTGGCTCACCAATCATAATATCGCCTCTTTTCAACTTAAGCGTAATTTGCCAATCGCCTGTCATATTGAAGTTTACTTTACCTGCGTAAACACCATTTTCAGTATGTACTGGGCTTACATTCCCATCTGAGCCATGCCCCATAGAAGGCATAAGCATCTCTACTTCAGTAGTCAAATCAGTAACTGCAGGGTGAATCATCATAGATTCACGAGTGTGAATAGAAACTATGAAATCATTAATCCCCACTTTGGGAGAATCCAAAGAGCGAAGTGTTACGAAATATGATTTTTCTTCAAATGTAAATCGCTTCACATTTCCTGTTGCTGTTACTGTATAATCTATTCTCTCATCAATATTCATAGTCTCCGATTTCAATGTCAGAAACCAAGTACCGCCAGCACTTGCCATTATAAATGTAGCATCTACTTTTATGTATTCTTTGTCATTCATAGTTACGACTTCGGTCATAAATGGTGTAGAGTGCATCATCATACCCATATCCATCATCAGATTTACTGATATATCATTAGCTATTGAGTTACCCGAATTGTCCGTAGCGCGAATGTAAAACACATTGTGCCCTTCTTCTAATTCAGTGCCTTCTGATAATAAGTCAAACGTATAGTCACCAGAAGTTTTATTTACGATCGAGTTTAGAGTTATTTCGTTAGTATCTTTTACTGGATTAGTGTCATCATCTGAACACGAAAACATAGTGATTGCCAATAGCAATAATGCTATGTATTTTAATGAATTAAACATAGTTATCCCTTTTATATATTTTTATTTTATAATATTTATTTGTTAAAAAAGCAATTTAATTTTGTGTAAGTATATGTATTTATACTAATTGCTTAGGGGGATGAAATATGTCTTGCTCTAGATGAAATGAGTATTCTCTTAAAGGAATTACTTGGGGTTCAAATTCCGAAGGAATCAACTCATCTAGTACTACGAAATGAACAAATCCGATAGGATAGTCTTTTAGGTTGATGTCGAGTAAAGGAGTAGTTTTCTTTTCAGTTTCTTGTTCTTTTATCTCATCAGATAGATGACATTTACCATTACATTCCATTTCTGGTTTGTCTTTATTGATACATAATGCCTCGTACAATTCAGTATTGACCATGTAATTGAATACAGGGAACACAGGTATAATCAACGCATTGATGTATAATAGTATTGATAATATGGCAAATGTTCTTTTCAATTATTCGTATTTTGAGTTATTACCTAAGACAAATATAAGAAAAGAATATTATACAAAAAAGAAAAAAGAGTATTTAATCTTTAATTATTATTTTTTATTTATCCTCTTCTTTTTTATATTCACTTTATTTAAATATTAATTCAAGGGAAACATGAAGAAAACAACAGGACTATTACTTTTAGCTTTACTATATTTAACTGTATCTTGTAGTGATGACACTAGTACTAACCTTACTGACGAGCAAGAGTCATTCTACTTTCCATTAGCCATAGGAAACGAATGGGAATTTGATTTCTATTGGTTAGATGAATCATACGAAGCAACAGGTGACTCTTTGCACACAGACAAATCGACAATAATAAATAATTTAAACTATAGAGGGAAAGACGCATATCAACTCGATGAAGATATGCTATTTAATATTAGTTATTTGAGCGTGGATGAAAATGCTATATATGGGCATGTTGAATATGAGGATCTCTCTAGTGATGGAAAAAATTATTTCCCAGATGAATGGATAAACCTCTACTCTTTTAATCAAAATGAGTGGCAAATGTACAAGAAGAATATAATTGTTAATGATGGTGATTATAGCGCCGAAGGTACATTTACTATGACGGGTAAGAAAATAGGCAAATCAACTACCAATATTAATGGTAGAATATTAGACGTCTATGAATATATGTCCATATTAGTTGCAAGCGGAACTGAGTCTTTTGCAGGTCAAACTAATAAGATAAATCAAAAAGATACTACTTATATCGGAATTGTTGATAGTGTTGGCATCTATTATTATAAAAGCCATAGATATCCAACTGAAAATGAACCGGATAGTTATGGTTATGTACAAAAAGTAGGTAAACATACAATCAAGTAGATTGTTAATTTAAGAAAAATGACAAAAACAGCGCAAGAAGCCGTAAAGCTAATCAAAAGTAATGACAATGTATTTATTCACTCAGCCGCAGCGACTCCGTCGCTCCTTGTAAAGGCCATGAGTGATAGACATACAGAGCTTAGAAATGTAAGCATATACCAAATTCACACAGAAGGCCCCGCTCCTTATTGCAATGAAGGAATGGAAGACTCATTCATTGTGAAGGCAATGTTCGTAGGTGCCAATACCAGAAAATCCATAAGAGGTGGAGCGAATAGTTATATTCCTATTTTCTTGAGTGAAGCACCCAAACTATTCCGCAAAGGAGTAATAAAAATAGATGTTGCACTCATCACAGTTTCACCGCCAGATAAACATGGTTTTTGTTCACTCGGTACTTCTATAGATACTTCACTAGCAGCTATGGAAACTGCTAAAATAGTTATAGCTCAAATAAATGATAAAATGCCCAGAACTCACGGTGATGGTATTATTCATATAGATGATATTGATGTAAAAGTAGAAGGAAACATTGATTTATACGAAGTTGAGTACGCTGCTCTTACTGAGGAAAATATGGCTATAGGAAAAAACATAGCTGAGCTTATTGAGGATGGGTCAACTCTCCAAATGGGAATAGGCGCTATACCAAATGCTGTGTTATCGTTCCTCAGTAATCATAAGAACTTGGGTATCCACTCCGAAATGTTCTCTGATGGTATATTGCCATTAGTAGAAAGCGGAGTAATCAATGGTAAATATAAGAATAAACATAAGGGATATATAGTTTCATCATTTGTAGTAGGTAGCAGGAAATTATATGACTTTATAGACGATAACCCTTCGGTACACATGTTAGATTCGGACTATGTGAATAGTCCAACTGTGATACAGAGAAACCCGAAAGTGGTTGCTATCAATAGCGCAATAGAAATAGATCTAACGGGACAGGTCTGTGCTGACTCTATCGGCTCAAAGATATACTCTGGAGTTGGCGGCCAG
>JAUHXN010000364.1 GCA_030426865.1 bacterium
AATGACAAGTAAAACAAGTCGTACTTATAATACGCAATGCTTTTCTATTCTCGTCTTTCTTAGTTACGTCGTCACTGTCTTTTGCGTCCGAATTGTCGCATGCTACTACAGAGAATAGTATGACGATTATTGCGACGAACGATATTATTAAATTCTTTCTCATTTGAAATACTCAGTATATTGGTTTAATGATGCTTCTATTGATTCTACTTTAGCTGATTTATCAGCATCGCTGTTGGCTTCTTTCATTCCTTTTACCATTCCTAAGTATGGCTCTAACCAATAGTGCAACTGATTGTGTGGTTCACCATCCATAGTGCAACCTTTTATTAATTCCTTTACGTCCGCTACTAAGTTAGTTGTTAGTTTCTCGTAATCTTTACTTTTTTTATAATTAGCTAACTCGTTTTTCATTTCAGCTACCTTATCATTCGTATGTTTGTCAGCTACCCATTTCTCACCATTATTCAAAGTAATTCCTGTTATTACTTCATGATCATGTCCTTCGTGATCATCGTGTCCGTGACCTTCGTGTCCTTCATCTCCATGATCGTGACCTGAGTGATCATCAGCGTGTTCGTGCATTTCATGAGTTTCTTCGTGCCCACCTTCCTTCGAACAACCAAATAATAGTAACCCAGCTGTTAATAGTCCGATAATATATTTCATTTTTTTAATCTCTTTTTGTGTTTAATAAAAATAGTAATTAATAAAATTCCTGTGAATATTGTTCTAAATGTAATTGCTTTGATGGTTTTAGGTTCGTGAATACCACCATTATTTATATAAAACCAAAATGAAATTGATGCTATTAGTAGTATTATAAATGAAGCCGCTAGAAAATACCAATTCCATTTCTTATTTCTAATAAAATCAATTGCAGATATTATATACAAGAAACTACTAATAAAATTCGCCCAAACTACGAACTCTACATAATTACCTTCCATCTTTCTTATTCCGAATAAATCAAAGATAACTGATCCACTTAGCAAAAGAGTCAAGGCACCCAATAGAAGTAAGATTGTTAGAACTATTTTATCTGATATGTTCATAGTGTTATTAGCTTGATAATGTTATTCAATACCCTTTTTCCTTCTGTCTGTATATCAAATTTCATATTAGATATTCGCCATTTGTACATTTGTAATCTGAATGAACCCATAACTATATGCATTAATTCTTCAGGTGTCATAGTGTTTATGAATTCTCCTTTTACTTGACCTTCTGCAACAACAGGTATTAAGTTTTTCATATTGACTGCCATTATCCTTTGTATTGCTTCATTTATTTTTTGGCTTTCTTCGAATAATCCATCTGAAAAAACTGCAACTACAAAGTTGGGGTTTGATTCAAAAAAATCAAGCTGGCTTTCGAAGACATTTATTAATCTCTGTTTAGCAGAATTATCACTACTACAAATCTTAGAAAGTCTGATATTCATACTTTCGGATAAGTAATTGAGCATTGCTATAATAATTTCTTCTTTGCTTTTAAAATGTCTATAAACAGCACTTTCAGAAAATTCCATTTCTTTAGCAATATTTTTTATAGTCAAACCACTAACCCCGCCTTTTGTCAATAGTTTACTTGAGGCTTCTATTATCTCTAACTGTCTTTCTGTTATTTCTTTCATTATCTTTCTATCACTAGTTTTCTTGTTTCTATTTCGTTTGAAGTTTCAATAGTCAGGAAATAAATACTTCCATTTACTAATCCTTTTATAGTTTTAGTATAACTATGTTTACCAATCGTTTGATCTTTTAAATAAATATCATCTATTAGCTTACCTTCTCCATCCGTAATGCTAATTCTAACATTATCATTATTTTTGAGTTCGTATTCGATATTTATTAGTTTCTTACTTGGGTTTGGATAAATATTAAACTTTAAATCGCTAATACTTGATTCATTAATTTCATCAACAGATGATTTTGTACTGGTGCTAATATAAACTTCGAATATCTGATTATTAGCTATACTTTGTGAACCATCATTAACCATAAATATATTAGGTGCTGTGCTACTTATCCCTCCGTATATATACCCTATTAATATATCATTGCCAGTAATCTCATCTAATTTGAACACCCCATTTTTATAATGTGATAGATTAAGATTTGGGATGAACTCTCCACCCGCACCTAGTAATGCTGGCATCTCCGAAGGCATTTTATATTCTGTCATATTTCCATTCTCATCTCTAGTTACTCTAGCTATAGTGTTTACAAATGGGACATTGTCATCTTGAACTAATGTTCCATTATTATCGTAAAACTGAGCTATACCACCAAAAAATATAGTGTGCATCATATTATCAGATTCGGAATATAATGGTAATACAGGGCAGTGATAATGATTATAATATTGTTTGAAATCGTTATTCACTTCATAATTATCATAACTAACATCGACACTATTTAAAAAAGGTAAATCCTCATCCTCTCTAAAAACCCCCGAGAACA
>JAUHXN010000365.1 GCA_030426865.1 bacterium
TTTGACTGGAGTATTAGGGCTCTTCTTTTTAGCATTTGCTTATTTTATTTATAACAAAGGCATAAACTATAAGCGGATACTTCAGATTCTAATCGCAGTTATGATTATAATAGTAATCGGCGATTTTTTTATAGTTGAATATTTCCAAACCAGTGTTCTAGAGTTATTCTATACACGGATAACAAGTTTATTGGGGCTCACTACACATAATATAGTTGGTGAATCATTTGATACAAGGAGTAATAACTTTGCCAGTTCCGTAGAGCTCTGGCTCAAAAGCCCTATAATAGGAATAGGACTTGGTCAAACTAAGCATTTAGGTGAAATTGGATATAGTGACTTTGCTGTTATGCATTCGCTAATAGAGACCGGTATTATTGGAGGGTTTTTCTTTCTTAGTTTATTCATTCTAAATATAGGTGAATACCTAAGTTTAAGAAGTAGTTTCGATAAACTAAAACCAGAAACAATCTATGCGCTTAACGCTTCATTTTATGCTCTAGTTATACTTACGATGACTAACTTCCTTACAAGTAATTCATTTGTAGGGTTTGCCCTATGGTCTATAATGGCTATAATATTTTCGATACTAACTAATGCCAAAAAAGAGATTGGTTACGATGCTCGACCCGTTTGGTTTTTCAAAAAAAAAGCCCACTCAAAAATTGAACGGGCTTAATAATAATCTTAGTTTAAATGATTATTTAAGAACGAAAGTCATTCATAAATTTCACTAAAGTCTCTACTGACTCTAGAGGACAAGCATTATAAATTGATGCTCTAACTCCACCTACAGAACGGTGTCCTTTAAGTCCAGACATATTCAATGCAGCAGCTTGTTTTATAAATTCTGCTTCTTTCTCTTCGCTCTCCAAATTGAAAGTAACGTTCATAGTCGAGCGGTCATTTTTATCAGCTACTGTTGCCTTATAGAAACCATTAGAGTTGTCTATTGCATCATATAATAAACCAGCCTTGTAGTCATTTCTCTTCTCTATAGCATCCAGACCACCTTCAGATTTCAACCATTTCAGTGTTTCGTTTATTACGAATACTGGGAAAACTGCTGGTGTATTGAACATAGAATCTGCAGCAATATGAGTAGAATATTTCAGCATTGTCATATTACCTTCTTTCTCTGCTTTTTCTGCCCATGATTTCTTTATTACTACTAGGGTAGTTCCAGAAGGTCCGATATTCTTTTGTGCGCCGGCATAGATCAAATCAAATTTCGAATAATCCATGTTTCTACTGAATAAATCAGACGACATATCACAAATTAAAGGTACATCACCAACAGAAGGAATGTCTTTTACTCTAGTTCCAAATATTGTGTTATTTGTAGTATAGTGAACATAATCAGCATTCGAATCAAAGCTATATTCTTTGGGAATATAATTGAAATTTTTATCAGCAGATGAGGCCGCTATATTAACATTTCCAACCAGCTTTGCTTCTGCAATTGCCTTTTTAGCCCATACACCTGTGTTTATATAATCAGCACTGCTCTTCAAAAAGTTAAGAGCTATCATCGCAAATTGCATACTAGCTCCACCACCCAAATATAGGACAGCGTAATCATCACTACTCAAATTCATCAGCTCTAACACATTTGCACTAGTTTCATCGAACAATGCAACTATTTCTTTAGACCTGTGACTCATCTCCATTACAGACATACCACAACCATTATACTCAATGCTAGCTTGCTTAGCAGCTTCCAATACTGGTACAGGCAAAATAGCTGGGCCTGCACTAAAATTATGAATTCTATTCATGATAAATTACCTTAGGTAAATATGTGACAATTAATATTACAAACTTAACACATATACTATTCATTCCGAAAATAATTGTATCTATACATTTGAAAGTGAGTTTAATCTTTAAATCTATTGATAATATAGTTTCTTTTGGCTAAATTTGGGATTAGTTGTTTGTCCACTAAACTATAAAGATATACATGAGAATATTAGCTAATGACGGACTATCCCAAGAAGGGATTGATGTAATCAAAAATGCTGGGATTGAGTTAGATACACATCATATACCTCAAGAAGAATTGTTTGAGAAATTGAAAAACTATGACGCTATAATAGTCAGATCGGCGACTACTGTTCGTAAAGACCTAATAGATGCAACTAATCTAAAAGTAATAGGTAGGGCTGGAGTCGGTATGGACAATATAGACGTGGACTACGCAAGGAGCAAAGGTATCGCAGTAGTTAATACACCAGGAGCTTCTTCTATATCTGTAGCTGAGCTTGTATTTGCTCATTTATTTTCTCTTTGTCGATTTACACATCGTAGTACTAACGCTATGGAAAATGGTGAATGGCCAAAGAAACAATATACTGGTATAGAATTAACTGGTAAAACAATTGGTTTAATCGGTTATGGTAATATAGCTAAAGAAGTTGCAAAAAGAGCATTAGGTTTAGGTATGAAAGTGTGCTCTTAT
>JAUHXN010000366.1 GCA_030426865.1 bacterium
GATAAAATTAAAGCAGAAGAGTTTTACCATTACATGATGAAATTAGCAATAGAATTAGATGGAACTATATCAGCAGAACATGGTATTGGAAAAATAAAAAGACCTTATATGAAATATATGTTTAATGACGAGGAAATAAACGGGATGAGAAAAATCAAAAATACTTTTGATCAAAAAAATCTATTGGCTTTAGACACTCTCTTTTTTGATAGGTAGTTTAAGTGTAAAAGTAGAACCTTCATTGGGATTGGAATCTATTTTGATATCGATATTGAATCGTTGGCAAACTAACTTTATAATAGCAAGACCCAAACCCATACCTTGCTGTTCCATTGTCTTACGACCAAATTGCCTAAATCCACCAATTTCGTCTAGTTTAGTTAAGTCAAATCCAATTCCTCTATCTTTAACAATTAGAATGTAATACTCATCTTCTATATGTGTACTTACATTTATTTTTGTACCATCTTTAGAGAACTTGAATGCATTAGAAGCTAATTCATCTGCTATTTTTAGGAAATACTCAGGATAAACATCTATAACTGCTGGCACACAATCAATCTCAATGTCTTCCATTCTTTCGAATTCAGACGCCATCCTTAAGAATGAATTTTCTATCATATCTTCAGGGTCTATTGTGTAATTAGTAAATACTTTATCTTTGAAATCGAGTTCTTCTTTATTCAAAAGTAAATTCGTATAAACTAGATAGTTAGATATTAGTTTGCTCAATCTGTTACCTGAGTTAACGATATTATAAATCATATCTTTAATCTCATTCTTTTCCATCATATCCATTTTTTTATGAAGGAATTGAGATGTTGCTAATATAACATTGAGTGGAGTTCTAAATTCATGTGGAAGAGAAGATGCGAGCTGTAACCTTAGTTCATCTAGCTTGGTTTCTGTCATCACTTTACTTCTATCATATACTTCTAATCGAGTATTGATAGCGTTAAGTAAATCTCGAGCCTTGAATGGTTTGAATATATAGTCGTCCGCTCCTAATTCCATACCACGGCGCATATCATCATTGCTTGCCTTGGCAGTTAAAAATATAAATGGAATTGTAGAAAGGCTTTCGGTGGACTTTAATCTTTCTAAGACTTCATAACCGTCCATAACAGGCATATTAATATCACATAGAATTAGGTCTGGCTTGATTTGAGATAGGCACTCTAATCCAGCTTCACCATTTTTGGCAAGAATAGGTATGTAGCCCTCTATCTCGAGCATATCGGATATGGTCTCTCTTACAAATTCTTCGTCTTCTATGACTAATATGTTTTTCATATTTATCTATATATTGGGTCATCACGTTTTTCCAATTTCAAATCTTGTAACTGTGATGCCTTTATTCCAAATCTCAGGTAAAACCCTTGGTTTATACCTGTTGGATACCACCTAACTGATAAATCCCAGCAGTGCATATCCTTTGTAATATTAACACTTGTATTTTCTAATTTCTGGTCTAACAAATCGTATAGACCGCTTGCGTCAAATTTCCAAGTCTCTGTTAGCTGGAATCTTATTCCCAGATTCAAGTTGATACTTCGGTCTATTCTTTCCTCAAAGGGCTGTGAATATCTTAAGTTCAATCCTAAAGTAACAGACCAAGGTACGCTAATTGGCTGATATCCAGCGTTACACTCTCCGAATAAATCTTTTTCTTCTTGATTAAGATTCATTCTTCTCGAAAACCTATCTCCCAAAGAACTCTCTGTCTCTGCTGAGTCAACTGGCTCAACATCTTCACCAAAACTTTCAGCAACTTTTATTCCATCGGAATCAAAACTTGTGCTTAATGATAGATTAAGATTTGTTAATCTAACTAATCCTTTATTATTTTCAAATAAAAATTTGTTAATTTTCTCTACACCAACTTTCTCATTTTCACTATTCACTATATCTGCTTCATCGTATAAAGTGAAATTAGCATTACCAGAAAAACTAACAAAACTCACCGCAGGGGTCCTAAATGAAGTATTTATATCACTCCAATTGAGTGAATCTGCAGCAACATTATAATTTGTATTTAGATTAAATTGCAAAAGTTCCAAATTATTATCTAATGAGTCACCCGAAACCTTTGCTTCAAATCTATTAACCAAATTTATGCCAATATTCTGTTGCAAATTTGATGAGGCATGACTTCCTCCATCAGCATCAAATTTACTATAAGTGATTTCTCTATCTAACTTAGTATCATAATACGTGCCATAAAAATCAAAACTCTCATCAGAAAAGTCTGGATTAATTCTATAGCTTACAGTTGGCTCGAAAGTATGACGTAATGCTTTCAGACCAGATTCTGCTATATTAAGTATTCCATAAAGTCTAGTTTGTGCACTCACACCGTAGTTATAATAGTACTCAGAGAAGAAACCCTGTTCGAAATTTTGCTCTACTTCTTCTGTTTCACTATTATATGAACGAGTCATTTTTCGGAAGTAG